>JAFYYE010000003.1 GCA_017557715.1 Pseudobutyrivibrio sp. | reverse complement strand
CCTCACCGTGGATTACGGTACCATGAACCCATTTGCAGTAGAACTGATAGAGTTCACTGAGGATGGTGTTGTAAAGGTTATCAAAGAGGCTCACTACTCTGGTAGGGAAACCGGAACCACGGTAGACAATGAATATTACCACCAGCTGTTACTTGATACAGCTAAGGGGTATGAGATAAAGGCGGTTGTTATTGATCCATCCGCAGCAGCTATGAAAGCCACTATACGTAAGTATGGGGCATTTAACATCATAGATGGTAACAACGATGTGCTTAACGGCATCCAAGAGGTTACTAAGTACTTAGGCCTAGGATTCTTACAGATACATGAAAGCTGTATAGAGGGTATCAATGAGTTTGAATCATACGCATGGGATGAAAAGTTATCTGCTAAAACAGGTGTTGATACTGTCATAAAAGAGAATGATCATCACATGGATGCTATTAGATATTTCATATACACAGTAGCTAAAAGAGTGAACAGAGGCTACATATAGGAGGCTATAGATGGGATTATTAGAAACAATTAAAGGATGGTGGAGCAGAATGTTTACAAACGAAGTAAAAAAGCAGTTTGGTGTTGAAGGCGTAGAGTCCATGACAATGCGCAAAGCTATTGAGCTGTGGATGAATATCTATTCTGGTGCAGCTCCATGGATTAACGAGGCAGACGGCATCAAGAGTATTAAGTTTGCTAAGTACCTTTGCTCAGAGACAGCTAGACTAGTGTGCTTAGATATAGATATTAACTTTGACGGTTCTCGTAAAGAGCCAATGAAAGAGTTTTGGGACAAGTCAATATATCCAAGATTTCAGACATGGGTTGAGTATGGCATAGCTGCTGGTTCATTAATTCTTAAGCCTAATGGAGAGGGTGTGGACTTTGTAACACCAGATAGATTTCAAATAACCTCAACAGATGGCAACGGCAATATAACAGGCATTGTATTCCAGGATACATACCAGAAAGAGAAATACTTCTACACAAAGCTAGAATATCACTCATTCTTTAAGGCTTTTGTAAAGATGCCTGATTCTGAGGAATATGAAGAGCGTACCTTCTACAGAATTATTAACAAGGTTTTCGAGAGCAAGGACTCTAGTACATTAGGCGTAGAGGTAAGTCTTTTAGATACTAAATGGGCAGGACTAGAGCCTGTGACAGATATCGTAAAGGGCAACGGTGATAAGCTCGATGGTATGCTTTTTGGTTATTTCAAAATGCCTATTGCCAATGATATAGATTATGATTCGCCTTTAGGCGTATCACTATTTGCTGAAGCTATGGAAGAGCTAAAAGATTTAGACATCGCTTATTCAAGAAATGCAGAAGAAATTAAGCATTCTTCAAGAATAGTGCTACTGGATGAAAGGTTAACAGAAAAGGGTGTTATTGACGGCAAGGGCAAGCGTCACAGAATACATATTCCTTTACCTAGATATGTAAAGAGTATGAACGTACTTACAGAGAGTAATGAGGTTTATCACGAAATCAACCCATCACTTAACACCAGCACACGTAAAGAGGGAATTGATTTTCAGTTATCTCTTATTGGTCGCAAGTGCGGATTCTCAAATGGCTACTTTGTGCTAGATCAAAAGACAGGCATGATAACAGCTACACAGGTAGAAGCAGATGATAGAGAGACAATCCAAACAATCAAATCTATTCGCGATGCTCTTAGAGTTTGTGTTGATGAGCTACTATATGCTCAATCAGTATTTATGGATCTATATGAATTAGCTCCATTAGGAGATTATGAGGCTAATTATGCATGGGGCGATATCACATACAACTATGAAGAGGACAAGCAGAACTGGTGGAAATATGTACAGGCAGGCAAGGTCCCAGCGTGGAAGTATTTTGTTAAGTTCGAGGGAATGTCCGAGGAAGAGGCCAAGGCAATGGAAGAAGAAGCAGCACCGGAGATGTTTGCAGCGGAGTAATTCAAGATGAGTAGATTAGGTAATGAAAATACCAACAATTTCAAAAAGCATAAAGTAAAAGTACTGGGGCAATCTTTCGAGGTTGCCTTAGATTTTACCGAGATAGGAGAAAAGCTTGATAGAGCACAACATGCTCTTGATATGCAGGTATGGGATGATGTGCAGCATTACATGCCACTTGATACAGGAAGCCTGATAAGTGATACCAATATGCTAAATGCTACAGCAGAGCCGGGAGTGGTTTACTGTACACCAGATATGGATTCTCATCCGTATGCACATTATGTATATGAGGGTGAAGTATATGTGGACCCTGTGACCGGTAAAGGTGCTTTTTATGACCCTAATTACGGCTTTTGGTCTCGCCCTGGAGTGGCTAAGGTGCCTAGCGGTAGACAGATGGTATATTCACAGCCTAGTGCAGTTTCACACTGGGATGAGGTAGCTACAAAGAATCACAAATCAGAATGGATAAATATAGTTAAGAGGTTTTTGCAATGAGCCCAGATTATTTAAACGAAGTAGTAAAAGGCACATCTGATAAGGTGTTTGAGACAAATTTAATAATCATTCGTTCTGTAGCAGAAAAACTATTTAAGCAGCTCAAGAGCTATGGAGAAATAACCTTTATTCCATCAACACTTAAACAGTTCAAGGCGCTTATGAATACTGGAATGGTCGCAGAAGAAATTGAAAAGGAATTATCCAAGGCTTATCCAGAGATTCAGAAGGAAGTGCACCGAGCTTTTTTAGAGAGTGCTGCGGAAATGTCTAATGAGCAGATAGAGTTTGCTAGAAATATTATTGAGGTAGAAGGATTAGATTATAACCCTAAGAGCTTAGCATCACAGAAACTGATAACTGATAAAGTTTCTGAGCTCAATCTAGCACCTTCTCAGATAAAGATGTTAGAGGATAGCTACAAATCAACAAACAAGCTCCTTAAGAATATAACTAATACATCAGGCATCTGTACAGAGGTTAATTTCTCTGATCTATGTGATGAGGCATATATGAAGATTAGACATGGCGGTATGTCTATGAATCAAGCTGTTGTAGAGATTATAGATGGTTTATCAAAGAAGGGACTAGTTGTTCAGTACGCTGGTAGAGTAGACAGTATAGAAACGGCTTTAACTAGAGCCGTAAGAACTGCAATAAATCAGGCTAATGCTAGAATTGTACTGCAAGGCTGCGCAGAAATGGGTGTGAACTTTGTAAAAGTATCCGAGCATTTAGGAGCTCGTGTAACAGGCACAGGTGACTATAGAGACCATTCGTGGTGGCAAGGTAAGGTTTATAGCTTGGATTGGTCTAAAGGTGCTCTAGCAGGGTATGAGCCATCTAACAAGATACCTAGCAAGATGGAATATATTAGTCAGATTAGAGATGTAGCCACACAAAAGACGGTTGAAGAATATCAAGATTTTACTGAAGCATGTGGATATGGTGAAATGCTGGGCATCTGTGGGATTAATTGCAGACATACTTTCCACGCTTGGTATCCAGATATCAATATAGATAGAGGACCGCAAATAGATCCGGAAGAAAACGCAAAGCGCTATGAGCTCGAACAGAAGGCCAGAGAGATGGAGCGCTCTATCAGAAAAGACAGAAGTGAGCTGAATGTTAAGAGTGTTGAGCTGGATAATTTACCAGAAGGCATTGAAAAAGATAAAGTGCAGGCTAGGTTTGATGCTTTGTCATATAGAGTTACAGAGAAGACTAATGCATACAATGAGTTTATTCGTCAAAATAGGCTTGCCACTAACTCTAGTAGAATTGAAGTGGGTAGATTTAAAGAGAATGCTTCTAGGGTTGAGAGTGGTGCTAGAAGAGTTATTGGCAAAGATAAAACAATGGTTTACAATGATGAAATGAAAAAGACAGCGAGTAATGAGAATGTGTTTGATTTTTCTACTGAAGATGTAAAAGAAATAGCGCACATGAATGAAAAGACTCTCGATATTATTGAAAAGAATATAGGTAAGACTGACAGCAAAGTAGTATTAACAAATAAGCAACATACTCACATAAAAGAGGGAGACCATCCACAAGATTATCCATATTTTGTTAAGTATGGAAAAGAGGTTATTGAATCACCAGATTTGATACTAAGAGGGCATACTCCGAATACAATTTTATTATTAAAATCATTTGATGAAACTAGAGTTAACATTGTTATAAAGGTGTCATTATTATCAGAAGAAGGAAAGAATAATTCAATTATTACTGCACACAGAGTGGGATTAGACGAAAATAGCCGTAGTTTTAGAAAGCTTATAAAGAGAAATCCTGTTATTTACAAATTTGAAAATTTAGATTAATATAAACTTAACAGAAGGTATCGGAGGTAGAGAACGAGGCACTATTACACCCTAGTGGTTAAAAGAGATGTGGGACTAGCCTCACCCACCCGGTACCTTTCGTGTTGTAATAAGATTATTTGTAGAGGCATCCTTTGTAGGGTGCTTTTTTTAGAGTTAGGTTAACAGCCTAGCTCTTTTTTTTATTGTTCCTATCTGAGCCTTAATATTGTTTTAATCTGATATAGGAAACTGATAATAGCACAGAAAGGAATGAAGGAAAAATGAAAATTGGTGCAAATGGAATCATTGTATTTGATGCAGATACAATTGATATCGAGTCAGTTGAGAGTGCTATTTTCACTTTAAAAGGAATTGGCACAATCACAAAAAACTACCCTTCAAAGGATGTTTCTTTTGATAATGGAAAATTCTTTGTGGGATTATCGCAGGAAGACACTATTACAATTTCTGCTAACAAAAGAGTAAGAGCTGAAGCAGAAGCTCAGATTAATTTTAAGAATAACCAGGTAAGCAAGACCAGCATTACATCTTTTGTTCTTGAATCGACACTTGGTACATCAATTATTGCTGGAAATACACCTAGCTCTAATGTAGAAGATTTAGATCTAAAGTTTGTTAATGGAGCAATCGTTATTAATGGCTCTGGAGTTAGTGGTGCAGATGGTAAGTCTGCTTATGAGTTGGCAGTTGAAAACGGCTTTGAGGGAACTGTTGAAGAGTGGCTGGATTCACTTAAGGGTGATGGAAGTGAGATAGATTTATCAAACTATGCCACAAAGGATGAACTAGCAAATGCTGGTGTATCAGAGGAAGTAATCTCACGCATGGTACAGGATAAGATTAATGATATTGCAGAGCCACAAGGTAAATTACTTGATACAGAGAGTAGTTTTATGATGGGCGAAAACAAAGCGGTGTTTTTCACCGCAAGCTATTTTGATAACGATAGTAAGATATTATACTATGGCGGTTACAACCCTACTAATGGTAGACGAGGATTGATGGGTGTTGATTTTTCAGATTTAACAAATCCACAGTTAGTTAAATATAGTGACTTAGCACTTTCAAGTTTAGGCTTAAAAAGTGGTAGCCCATCAATTAGAGGTATTGCTAAACATGGTAATTATCTGTATGTTGCGGTTCGTTCAACAGATGGCGATTTACCTAGTGATGGAATGGATAATAACTCAGTATGGGGGGCTTTACTATGTGTAAATATTAATGATTTATCCGTTGTGTGGACTAAAAAGTTAAATGCCAAAGTAGCAAATGTTGATATATTTACATCGTCTAGCGGAAAAACATATTTAGCTTTACCTTGCCAAATGTCGTACATTCAGTTTTACGAGATTAGCCCTAACGACCCTACTGAAATCACACTAAAAGATACTCAGTACACTGCACATTACAATACAGTTGATGGTTGGGAAGATTACCTACCAAATGTAGGTGAGTTTCAGAATGGCGCATTTTATGAGACAAGCAACCACAGAGTACTATATATTTCTTGCGGTTTTGCAGATGGTGTGCATATTTTTGATATTACAGATGTTTCAAGTGAGAATAGAGCAACACTATATGATTGGAGAGCGCAATTACAGAGTTGGTGGAAAATCAATGGTAAATCTTCTCACACAATGGCTTGCGTAGTTGATTATCCTTATGTCTATTGCACTTATGCACCCGAAGCTGGTGTTGCTAGAGCAGACTTAAACAATGGTACTAGTAACAGGCGAATGGGTGTAGTTGCACTTAACATCAGCAACCTATCTAACATCACAAGTTCAATACATTATATAGCTGCAGAGGATATGAATGATTTTACAAATGATGGAGATACAAGACCAACGTATATTGTTAAATATGCCAATAGATTGTTCCTTGACAACGGAAATAAAGGTATTGCGATTTTCGAGATTATTAATGGAGTGCCTAACTACCTTAAAACAGTAGACGAGGGCTTTTTCAATGTCAAAGGTATGCTCGTTAGCAACGATTTACTGTTTGTGGGAGACTCGCCAGCAGGACAGACTAGCGGAAGCGAAACTTTTGTTGCTCCAAAATATATCAAAGTCTTTACACCTGTAGGAAAAGATTATGATTTCTATATGGCAATCTTGGATGAAGGACTAATGAGTAATAATACAATGTTAAGAGCACTTAGAGATTGGGTAAATGCAAATTTCACACCTAAAAACGAGTCACTACTATAACATTTATAGCCACTCCTTTATTGGGGTGGCTATTAACGAGGAAATTAATTAATCCTAAAGAGAGTCAGAGATGGCTCTCTTTTTTATTTTATAAGTGTTCCTATTTGAGCCTAAATTATATGCAAAACTATACATAGTTACAGGGAGCTATCCTTTAAATAGCACTTCATTTCGTGGTGGGGCTGGCCCACTTAAAATAATACTTATATAGAAAAGGAGAATGAAATATGAAATTAGTAGAGGAACTTGAAAAGTTAGGCTTTGAGGTATCTGATGAGCAGAAAGCAGCTATTGAAAAGAAAGGCTGGAGTGATGTTATTTCTGTTAGTGAGTCAGACAAAAAAATTCAGAAGGTACAGTCACAGCTGGACAATGCAACCGAAAAGCTCTCACAGACAGAGGAAGCTCTTAAGGCTTTTGATGGTGTAGATGCTGAGGGTATGAAGCAGAAGATTGCAGAGCTTGAACAGGCTAACAAGGATAAGGATGCACAGTACCAGAAGGATTTACAGGCTCGTGATTATCACGATGCTATCGAGAAGCTAACAGCTGATGTTAAGTTCTCATCAAACGCTGCTAAAAAGCAGTTTATAGCAGACCTAGAAAAAGAGCCATTACAGATGCGTGATGGTAAGGTTTTAGGTTTTGAGGATTACCTTAAGGGTGTACAGGAAAGTGATCCAGATTCTTTTGCTAAGGACCCTAACGGTAATGCAGCAAAGTTTACAACTCCTAATGGTCAGCAGACAGATGATAACAAGGCCGATAAGGTCGAGGAATCAGCTTTAAGAGCTGCCATGGGATTACCACAAAAAAAAGAAGATTAACGGAGGACAAAGAAGATGGCAATTCAGTTATCAAAAAACTACACAGCACTTCTTGATGAAGTGTACCAGGCAGCATCATTAACATCTGTTTTGGATTCTGATCCAAATACAGCTAAACAGGGTGCTAAGTCTAATGAAATCATGATTCCAAAGATTTCAATGGACGGTCTTGCTGATTACTCACGTAACTCTGGTTACGTTAACGGCGATGTAAGCCTTGAGTATGAAACAGTACAATTCAACTACGACAGAGGCCGTAAGCTCTCTGTAGATTACCTTGATAATGAGGAGACAGCAGAAGTTGCATTCGGTCAGCTCAATGCTCAGTTCCTTAGAACTAAAGTTGCACCAGAGGCAGATGCTTTCACATTCGCTACTCTTTGTGGTAAGGATGGAATCAGCACAGCTACAGGCACTCTTTCTACAGGCGCAGATGTTATTTCTGCACTTGCAGCAGCAGTTGACGGTATGACAGACGATGAGGTACCAACAGAGAAAAGATATCTCTTTATCACAGCTGCTCTTAATGGTCTTATCCGTGATATGGATACAACAAAGAGCCGTGAGGTTATGGCTTCATTTGCTGGCAAGATTGTAGTGCCACAGGGCAGATTCTACACAGCTATTGACTTACTCGATGGTACTACATCGGGTGAAACTGCTGGTGGATACAAGAAACATGTATCTACAGGTGCAAGCGATGTAGCTGGTAAGGATATTAACTTTATGATCGTACATAAGCCAGCAGTGCTTAAGTTCAATAAGCATATTGCAAACAACATCATCACTCCAGAGGAGAACCAGGATGCTGATGCATACGCTATGAAGTACAGAAAGTACGGCTTAGTAGATGCTTATGAGAATAAGGTGGCTGGTATTTACGTTCATCACAAAGCATAAGGAGGCGTGTTATGAGAGCTGTAGGTTTAACAAAGGCTCCAGCTAAGAAGAATAAGGACAACGGGGCAGCTAAGGCTGCCTCTGCTCCTAAGAAAGCTGAAAAAGAGCCAGAGACAAAGGGATCAGGTAAAGAGGAGTAAGAAGCTATGGCTGACCTAACTACATATAGTTTTTATTCAAATTCATATTATGGGGATGAAGTCAGCCAAGCTGAATTCCCCAAGTGGCTGATGAAAGCTACAGATGAATTGAATTATTTAACATTTGGCAATATTAACGATGACGCTATCGAGCTCTACGGAGACAGAATCCAGAAGGCAGTATGTGCTCTAATGGAATTTATGCACAAGCTTAACACTATTGAAGACAATGCAAGCTCTGGTAATTATGAAGGAAACATTAAGGCTATAAGCTCTGGTAATGAATCAATCACTTATGGGCATACTGAAACAATCTATTCCAAGGCTATTACAGATAGCAACAGCAGAAGAAAGGTTGAATACGACATTATCAAGCCTTATCTGTCAGATACAGGGCTTTTATATGCCGGAATCTAGGAGGTAGGATATGTTGCTTTATAACAAGACAGTAACCATCTTCAACCACGCGACAGAGGATTTAATGGAAGATGAAACCTGGTATCCTACAGTGCTTCATAATGTTAGATTGATTGAAACAAAGGGCCTAAATGTTTCTAAAAGCGGTTCGGCTGATGCAGATAGTGCAAAGCTACACATAAAGTTAGAAGGCTTGAAAAAACCATTTATGGAGCCTGTAGCTTGGTCTCAATTGGATGATAAGTCTGAGGCATTTACCCTTTGCCAAGAGAAAGATTTCTTTGTAGTAGGAGATGCTTCTTATGAAGAGGTAACAGGCGATTTTTTTAATCACATGAAAGCTAATTTTGATGGTGTTTATCAGATAACAAGTGTTGATAAATTCGAGTTAATTCCACATTTGGAGGTAGGAGGAAGATAGCATGACACAGCAGCCAATGAGTATAAGCAATCAAGAGACAGCTGGTTTAGCTATCTTTTATCTTGTATCTAAATATCCTGAATTACCGTTCAAAGCAGATGCACAGTCCATACAGTGGCAGAGCTTAACGGCTAAAGAGGGAATAGGCATCTTTACAATGCAGGGTGCACATTACATAAGCAAGTATATAAGCGGTTCTTATAAGGGAGTTATCCCAATGAGACTTATCTACAAGTCAAATCCAACTAGCAACAAGGGGCGCAAGAATGCCAGTATATTCTTAGGCGAATTAGCTAATTGGTTGGAGACTTGTACAGCGACCTTCCAGGATGAGCATATGGAGTTAGAGAGCATCGAAAGAATGTCTCCGGTATTCAAAATGGATGCTAAAGAGAATGGCTACGAAGAGTATACGTGCACTATTAATGTTAAATTTTATTACAAAAAATAGGAGGATATAAAAATGGCTAAGGATAGAACTAATATGGTTTCACTCCTTGATATCGGTCTCTTAATGAACGGCAATGCTTCAAACATTGTTGAGCTTGGAGATGGATTCACAGATTTAAAAGAGGATTGGAGCCCTAATTCTGAGTCTAAGCAGTACATCAATCAGAAGAATGCTTCTAATACAATCAAGGGTTATGAGCTTTCGATTGATGCTGAAAGAGAGTATCTCTCGGATGATGTTCAGAACACAGTAGATGATCTATTTAAGAAGTTCCCAACAGGTGATGGCTGCAATACTAATTACTACAGATTCTACAAGACAGACACTGTAAGTACTGGTGTATTCAATGCTATCAGAGTACCTGTAACAGTAGCACCAAGCTCAACAGGTGGTGCAGGCGGTGACACTCTTGTATCAGCTATTCAGATTCACGGAAATGGTGATGTTGTAGAGGGTACAATCACATACTCTGAGGGAGCTTGGGTATTTACACCAGCAGCATAGGTGTTTAATAGTTTCAGTTCAACTATTTTACATAATCGGGTGTCTACCTCTCTTTGATACCCGATTTAAGAGAGGATGGAAAAATGGTAAAAAGTTTTGATTTAGCGGAAGATAGTATTATTGATGTAGTAATTAATAATGTAAAGGGTGAGCCACTACATACAATCTCATTAGATATTTCGGATCCAGACGCTCCTAATAGATTTGCTCAGATGATAACTAACATTGAAGCAATCTCTGCTGAAGTAGAGCAGAAGGATAAGGAATTAAAGAAGAAATACGAAAATGTAACTGAATACAATCACGATAAGGTAGTTGATACCTGTAGGCTGCATATTGAGAGCCTTAAGCAAATTTGTTCAGAGATTGATATTGCTTTTGGTGAAGGAACAATAGAGGGTGTTTATTCAGAGCACCTGGTACTTAATCCAGACTATATCCCTGATGAATATGCTCTTATGGATTTCTTAGATAAGATGATTCCTATAGTTAATGATACCTACCACACACGTTTCGAGCTTAACAAGAAAAAGTACAACATTAATCGAAGAGGTGGAAAGGGCAGGCACAATTACACTAAGGAAGAATTGATTCAGAGACAGATGGGTAAGTAAATTATGAATAACGTATTTCTAGATGAGCTTCCAATTAAATGGAATGGCTATGAAGTAAATACGTGGTTCCAGATAGGCATACAGATACAGTTGCTACAAGATGATACGGAGCTGAGCACAGCAGAGAAATCTGAACTAATGCTCCAGCTCCTTTTTTGTGACGAAGATGGTTCTATTAGAGAATTTCCACGGACCAATGAAGAGCTCCAAGAGTGTATCACTTGGTTTATGTCTGGCTGGCATCACGACAATGTTAAGATAGACAATCAGAAAAAGGTAATGGATTTTGATGTAGATCAGTGGAGAATATATGCTGACTTCTTACAGATATATCACATTGATTTAAATACAGTAGATATGCACTGGTGGATGTTCTGTGGATTGCTTTGGAATATGCCTAGAGAGCAATCAAGCTTTATGCAGGTGCTAGAGATTAGACAGAAAAAACCTCATAAGAATGCATCAGCTGAAGAGCGCAAGGCTATAGAGCTAGGCCATAAGATTTATGACTTGAAAAAGCCAGAAGTTCACAAGGAATATTCTACCGAAGAAAAGAAAGCTATTGATGATTACGACAGATGGATGGAAGAGCAAAAGCAGAAAGAGCAGCAGAAAAAAGAAATAGAAAGTGAGGCTCTTAAGGAATTTAACAAACTACGATAGGAGAATTAAGAAATGGCAAATGCGATTACAATCAGGACAAATATTGATACAAAGAATGCGAGTACTCAACTAACGACCTTAGAGAATCGCATTGTCAAGATGTCTGATAAGGTTGAAGGGCTTAAACAGAAGAAAGAAGAGCTCTCAAATACAAAGATAGAAACGCAGGACCTTAAAGATATCAATAAGCAGATAAACGATGCTGAAAAGGCTATGGCCAAGCTTGACGATAGAATGTCGAAGTTTGTAGCTTTAGGCGGTAAGACAGACTCTAACTCATATAGAAAGATGCAGTATGATGCAGCTGAATTAGAAAATACATTAGAGTATGCCAGGGGCGAAAAGGAAGCTCTATTAGAAGCCGGTGGAGGCTATGAGTCGCAGATAGGTACTGAACAGTACAACAAGCTAACAAAGGAGATTCAGTATGCTGAAATTGAACTTAACGTATTGAATAAAAAACATGATGAGCTTGCTAAGAAAAATAGCCTGGTTAATAGATTGGGCGAATCATTTGAAAAGGTAGGAAAGAGGATAAGAAAGCTTGCTGTTAGATTATTTATCTTTTCACAGCTTACTAAGGTTTTTAGAGCAATGATTGGAGCCATGAAAGAGGGCTTTGAAAATCTAGCACAGTATTCTGATAGATACAATGCTTCAATGTCCCAGCTAAAGAGCAATCAAGCGGAACTAAAAAATAATATGGCCGCTGCATTTGAACCTATTATGAATTGGATTGTGCCAGCACTTGCAACCTTATGTGGATGGTTATCAAGTACAGCCGAACTGATTTCTAAATTCTTTGCAGCTTTAGGTGGTTCTACTACCTATACCAAGGCATCTAAACAGGCTATTAACTATGCAAAGAGTGTTAAAAAAGCTGGCGATGCTCAGAAAAAAGCTAATAACGAATTAGCTACCTTTGATGATTTGAATGTTCTTAATAAGAAGGATTCCAGTGGAGCCGGTGGAAGCGGTGAAGTAACAGGCGGTGCAGCTTTCGAAGAAGGGCAGATTTCTGATGAATTTGTAGAGAGAGTCCAGAAGATTAAGGAAATTATGGAAGGTATATTACCATATGTAATGGCTATCGGAGCAGGTCTTTTAGCTTGGAAAGTGTTTGATTTTCTTACAGGTCTTATGAAGATTAGTCCTGTACTAGGAACAATTGCTGGTGTAATTCTGGTGATAGCGGGGCTTGCTTTGATGGTTTATAACTACATGAAAATGTGGCAGAAAGGTGTAAACTGGTCTAACCTTATCGGTTATATAGCTGGTCTTTCGGTTGTTGTAGGTGCTTTATATGCCCTGTGTGGTCCTATTGTTGCAGGAATAGCTTTGATTGTAGGTTCTATAGCTGGATTAGTTCTAGCAATAAAGGATATCAATGAGAATGGCTTAACGGCAAAGAATACTTGTCTTTTAGTGGTGTCTGCTATTGGATTGATAATAGGTGTATTTTTAACATTTGGAGCAGCAGCGGCAGGAATTGTAACAGTAATTGTACTAGTTGTGACAGTCCTTGCTAAGCTTGTCGAAATGGGTGGCAATGGTAAAGAGGCATTAGGACATTTAACAGACGCATTTAAGCTTTTAGGCCAGATGGCTAAGGCAGTAATGCAAGGAGATTGGTCAGCAGCTCTTGAATATGGAAAACAGGCTCTTAAGTCGTTTGGCAATTTCTTTATATCCGTTGCAGAAGGAATTGCTAATGGATTTGTAAAGATGGTCAACATTATTGTTGATGCTATCAATAGTATTAAGTTTGGACCTATACCAGACTGGGTTCCTGTATTAGGTGGAAAATCATTTAATCTGAACATCCCACATTGGGAGGCAAAGGTTAATTTACCTCGCCTAGCAAACGGCGGTATCACAACAGGCTCAACACTAGCTCAGATTGGTGAAGCTGGTAGAGAGGCAGTTCTTCCGCTTGAAAATAACTTAGGTTACCTGGATGATTTTGCGGATATTATTGCGGATAAACTAGGCAATATTGGAAGTGGTAAGGCTTCGTTGATTGTTGACGGTAGAGAGCTCGGAGAGATTATCTTTCCACTAGTACAAAACGAGAATAAGCGCATAGGCACAAGCCTAGCCGTAAATTAGGAGGTTAAAGATGGCTTCTAGCAAATACACTCAGGGAATATCTATAGACGGAATATTCTATGATATTCCCCTTGTATCTATAAAAAGAAATGCTGATTTTTTGGAAAAATATGCTGAAAGAAATGAAGCGGGAACAGTTGTAATGGAAACAATAGGTGTTTATTACAACTACACTGTTAATATCGGCACCATAGATGATGAGGCTGCATACAACAGGTTGTTCGAGCATATTACGGACCCAGAGAACAGAATGCATGTTGTGGTGCTGCCTAATGGAGTATCTGATTTTAGATTCAAAGGTTACTTCTCAAGTATCTCTGATGAGGTAGAAAAGGTTTTAGATCACGGTGTAACATTTAAATCTTTGACCTTCAAAATGACAAGCGAAAAGCCTACAAAGAAAAAATAGGAGTATAAAAATATGAGTCGTACAAGTTGTAAAGCAGAAATGAAATTCATAGATATAACAGCTCTGGAAGATGCGACTGTATCATATGAGAACGGCCAAGCATTCAACGACAGTTCTTTGTTTGGCCAATCTGATGTTGTTAATCACGAAGATTATGGATACTTTGGCAGAAACAGTTTTATCCTTGATGGAAGCAAGACAATTATGCCAGACACTCCTACAGATATTGCTTTTTGGAGTAGCGAATACTCACAGTATTCTTGCGATTTTCAGCACAATCCTAAAATTACAGTAGTTTTTGACGAATATCACACTAGCTCAGGTCTTACACTGTACTTTAATAATACTTGGCCAGCTGAAATGAGAATCACCTGGTATGACAATAACAATGAGATTATATCAAAGGTGTTTAATCCGGATCAGCTTATTTATATTTGCAACAAGCAAGTAAAAAACTACAACAAGATTGAAATTGAATTCTTAAAGACTCGATTTCCAGAGGAGTACATACAGCTTCAGTATATTCTGTATGGAAAGTATGTACAGTGGGAAGAATCGGATATAAGAAGTGCCAAGCTAACAGAGGATATAGATATTACTGGCGCTACTGTTTCTGTTAATAGAGCAAATGTAGAGATAGTGGATGAGGCTGAAAACTTTAATATAAGTATACCTAATAGAGAATGGCAATCAGTACAAAAGAACCAAGAAGTAACCTTTACTGAGGTTTTGGATAAT
>JAFYYE010000042.1 GCA_017557715.1 Pseudobutyrivibrio sp. | reverse complement strand
TGAAATAGTCATTACTTCATACTGTGGCTGTATAGACCTCTATGTCAGTTGCATATCTAAGAGTTACCTCTGTACTGTCATATACAAATCCGTCATCTACATATTCTTTAAGAAATCCAATTTCAAGATATGGCTGACCGTCTTTTACAATGGCATATCCATAAGGACTATCCTCAGCTAACTTCTCAAATTCTCCATTAAGAACAACTGCAGCTTCGTTTTCGTGATAAACCGTGAAATAATCTGCAAGGTCCATATGCTCCTTTGTAGGCGCATATTTTTTAACGTATGCAACTCCTCCAACCAGCAAGACCATAGCTAAAACAGCTACAGCAATATAAACATATCCTCTAGGTATTCCTCTTTTTTTCTTTCTTCTTCGGTAGCTCATTGCAATTACCTCTTTATCTAGTATTCTTGTAAAGTATACCAAAATGGGCTGTTAAATTCCACTTTACCGCTATTTGTGTCTATCATTTCTAATAAAAAAGGAGCGGCCAAACCGCTCCAAAAGAATCACATAGTAATTTCATATTCATAATTCAATAAAATCCCTCTTTCATCATTTACCTCATTTAATTATTTAGGAGGGATTATTTGTCTTCTTTCGTGTATACTGACAATTCCTATGCGTTTACGTTCATTATCCTTTATAAACTCCTTTCTGCAGCTACCTACAAAAACTCAATTATTTTTTCAAAATCCTCTTCTTTTAATGAGAATGGATCCTTGATAATCGGCATATCTATCGGCTTACTACCAATATGATGCATAAATGCATCTTTTAACTTTTTCGTTTTATTCGTCAATAAATAATTTATTCGATCTGTGTCATTTATAATTAATTTATTATTTTCTATAAATTGGTAATAAAACTTCTGACACCATGGACTCAAAGATCCAATAACAATTCTATTATCACTGTTCATAAATACGGCTTGTGTTTCTTCATTTAAATCTTCCATATCAACTACAATCCAGGCTTTTTCATTAGCCATCAAATTTCTAACTATATTAACATCATTTGTTAATACATATTTGACACCCATGTATTTATAGCCTGTAATGTCACCTATCCGCACTTGCTTTAATCCCACAAGATTTAATAAATCGCTATCCCTTCGCAATTCAATATAAATCACATTTCGACCCATTACGGAATGTAGAAAGTTTGCAAGACACAAACATAGATGAGTAACTCCTGATTTAGGAGAAACACCTACCACACATATTTTTTTATTTCTATTTTGTTTCTTATTTCTTATCTTTTTGTTGTGTAACAATAGAAATGCTCTCATTTTTAAATATCGCTGAAAAAACATTTTCTTCATCCTTTGA
Organism: Pseudobutyrivibrio sp.; assembly: GCA_017557715.1. Lineage (GTDB taxonomy): Bacteria > Bacillota > Clostridia > Lachnospirales > Lachnospiraceae > Pseudobutyrivibrio. The sequence goes on along the minus strand of JAFYYE010000042.1, from coordinate 4,929 downwards.
AATATCTAAATCTATAGCTAATGGATATTTAAACACCTTTTTACCTATCTTCTTTGCCATTTGTACACAAGAGAATCTATTGGCAAAATTGACAACTACATATACACCATCATCCTTTATCCATTCCGGCAAATCATCCATATTCAATTGCCAAGATGCCCCACCTATTACATAAATAATTATGTCAGTCCCGATGGGGATTTCTTTATTACATCCACAGTCAATTACATATAAACCTTCTGGAGGGTTATGCTTTTCAACAGCTGCACCATATTCCATGATACCTCTGAAGTGTTCGTGATATAAAACACCCTTATGTAATCTTGCATTCTTTAGATTTATCCAAAGTTTTCGTACTGTATCTTTTTCAATATCCTTGTAATAACATGCTGTTTTTCTTTTATTGAAATAACAACATAAGGATATAGCTATTTTTGTCGTGCCTACAGCATGACAATCTCCCATAACTGCGATTCTCTTATCAAGACGCTTTTGTCCGATTTTATTATTAACTCTTTCTCCCTGCAGTTTTTCCAACATTTCCTTCAATTCAACAATAGAACTTACTCTCTTGTCTATATCCGGTTCAGTTGCAACAGCTGCAATTCGTTTAATTCTAAAATCATCTTTCGCATAACTGTTTTCTACCATAAACTCAATAACTTTGCCGACACCATAAACATCACAACGTTCATCAAGATAGTCGCCTTTTAATTGTTCCGGTGCTGCCCAGCCCTTAGTTCCAAGAGGCTTCGCCTCTTTAACTTCCGACTTTTTTATTGATATTCCAAAATCTATAAGCTTTACTACATCGCCTTCCATAAAAACGTGTTCAGGCTTCATATCCCTGTATAGCACAGGCTCACTCCCTGCCGTATGTAAGGTCTCAATAATTTTACATAGCTCAATTGCTATATATAAAAGCTTTTCGATTGATAACTTAGTTTCCAATAAATACTCTCGAAGAGAAATCCCTTCAACATATTCTTCAACCAAGTAATACATTTCTTCTGTATCTTCTACATCAAAAATTGTGGGTATTTGGGATGATTTTATCCCTTGTAAAAGATTTGATTCGTATAGGATGCTGTACGCATTAGGATTGGCCTTGTGAATAGCCTTAAGAACCCTTAATGCTCCTATAGGTTTATACCGAACAAGTAAAACTGCGGTAGCTGCTGACTCTTGCAGTATTCGAATAACTTCGTACTTGTCCTCAATACCTTTTGGTATCATAAACTTCCAGCTCCTTCCTTTCGGAAAAAGCGTCTCGCGGATAATTTTATATCACAGATAAAATTATATTGCAATACTTATTTTGAAATTTATTATTTTTATGTAATATTTTCTTAAGAAAAATTTTATACTTTTCTCACGATTTTTTATAGCAACTTTCCTTTACTTTCCGATATAATATATATATAATAGTCGAACAAGAAAAGTTACAGCATCTTTTTCGATTCGGGAGGTGATTTTATGAAGATTGAAAAAATCAACGAGAACCAAATCAGATGCACTCTTTCTAGAGAAGATTTAATTAGCCGTCACATTAAGCTTTCAGAGCTGGCTTATGGCTCGGCCAAAGCCCGCGAGCTTTTCAGAGAGCTTATGGAACAGGCGTCATACCAATATGGTTTCGAAGCGGAGGATATTCCGCTCATGATAGAAGCTATTCCGCTCTCATCAGAATCCATCGTACTTTTAGTTACAAAGGTCGATAATCCAGACGAGCTTGATACTCGTTTCTCTCGATTTTCTGAAAGCGACGACGATTTCGACGATGATGATATGGATATGTCAGATGCACCTGCAAAGCCATTTAATGAAGCGGCAGCAGATGATATTCTGAATATCTTCAATAGCTTACTTGCAAAGGCTCAGGAAGCCATCGCAGCATCACCTGAAAAGGCAGCTGCTAAGGGATTACCAGTTGACATCACAAAGATGTTCGTATTCGATAATCTTGAAGATGTACTTAAGCTTTCTGGCGTGCTTGCAACATTCTACAAAGGAAAAAATTCTCTTTATAAGAGTCCATTTGATGATAAATATTACTTAGTAGTTAGCAAATCAGATGACAGTGCAGAAAACTATAACAAAGTTTGCAATATCTTATCTGAATATAGTGATCAACAGAACTTTGTAGTAGGTACTGATGCATACATGTCAGAGCACTATGAGACGATGGTTGTCGGAAATGCTATTCAGCAGCTTGCTCAAATTTAAGAAGGCATAAAAAAATGACCTGCTTGTGCAGGTCATTTTTTTATGCCTTTGAATCAAGGAATGTATTGATTTCCTCTACAAGGTCATCAGCATCGATACCGTGTACCATAGCTGCCTCCTCGATTGTCTCCATCTGAGATGATGGGCATCCGAGACAGTGCATGCCGATATTAAGTAAAATAGGAGCTACATCAGCATCAATCTGAAGAAGCTCGCCAATCATAGTAGCCTTAGAAACTCTTGCCATTTTTCAGTCCTTCCTTTCATAAAAATTCTTACAAATAATACCACGCTTCATGATTTTTCGCAATCACCTAGCAACCTTGTTGGTAATATTATGCAATTTTATTACGCACAATACATATAATTTAACCGCACTAACTATTGTTTGTTTATTTAGATTTGTGTACACAATTTGTACTATCGTTAGCCAAAATCAACAGTGGTTAGTTAAATGAAACTCTCTGACAGCTTGATTTTATTGGTATTATTAAAAATACAATTTTGTCCTTGATTTAGACACAATTTAGTTGTATGATGTACTCATCAGTTGACTAATTGATAATTTTTATTGATTAGAATTTTAAGGAGGATTTTAATTATGGCATATGTAATTTCTGATTCATGCGTATCTTGTGGAACATGCGAGCCAGAGTGTCCAGTAGGAGCTATCTCTCAGGGCGATTCACAGTTCCAGATTGATGCTGGTGCTTGTGTTGAGTGTGGTACATGCGCAGGTGTTTGCCCAACAGGTGCTATTTCACAGGGCTAATCGTATAAGACGATTTTTAGAGTGTCACTTATGTGGCACTCTTTTTTTATTTATAAATAATAAAAAAGCTAGTAGCAGACAATCTCTTACTATTACTCAAGGAGAACTTTCTTCAGCTCGACGGAGCAATAGTAAGGATTGTATGTGTAACTAGCTTTTATTCTTCTCTATTTGAATATTGACTTCTATCTCTATTTGCAAAACGAGTGTATTCTGGAAGCCATGTAAGCTCTATTGTTCCAATAGGACCGTTACGCTGCTTAGCAACAATAATTTCTGAAACACCCTTAAGCTCTGTATCGTGGTTATAGTAATCATCACGGTAAATGAACATAACCACGTCCGCATCCTGCTCGATAGCTCCCGATTCACGAAGATCGGAAAGCATTGGTCTGTGATCAGGACGCTGCTCAACAGCTCGCGAAAGCTGTGACAGTGCAATAACTGGTACATTCAGCTCTCTGGCCAAAGCCTTCAGAGATCGAGAAATATCTGAGATTTCCTGTTGTCTACTCTCTGATTTTCCTGAGCCTGACATCAACTGTAAGTAGTCGATGATGATGATAGAAAGTCCAAACTCCATCTTATATTTACGACACTTACTACGCATCTGGCTAATTGAAATACCAGGAGTATCATCGATAATAAGCTTTGAATTACCGATTTTTCCTGCACCTTCAATAAGGTTCTCCCAATCAGCTTCCTGCAAATTACCTGTACGGAGCTTCTGCGCATCTACTCTTGATTCAAGAGCGAAAAGACGGTTTACCAGCTGCTCCTTTGACATTTCCAACGAGAATATTGCTGCACAAAGATTTTCTCTAAGTGTGATATGCTGGGCAAGGTTAAGTACAAAAGCAGTCTTACCCATTGATGGACGAGCCGCAATAAGAATAAGATCGGAAGGCTGCAGACCTGCTGTCTGTCTGTCCAAATCAATAAATCCTGTAGGAATACCTGTAACAGCGCCCTTCTGCTTTGAAGCCTGATCAATCTTTGCGATAGCGTTCATTACTACCTGCTTGATTGGTACATAATCAGTTTCACCCCTATTCTGCACCAAAGAAAAGATATCCTTTTCTGTCTGATTAAGAATAGTATCAACTTCTTCAGTACCTTCGAAGCACATATTCTCAATATTCTGATTAACCTTAATAATGTTTCTAAGCAACGCCTTATCTTTTACAATATTGGCGTAACTTTTAGCATTAACTGTTGTAGGTACACCAAGAACCAATTCCTGAATATATTCAAGAGATGCTATCTCTGGTGATACCCCCTTCTCCTTGAGCTTATTCTGAAGAGTTACCTCATCAACAGGCTCTCCCGCATTATAAAGCTCAACTATAGCCTCAAATAATATCCCGTACTGCTGATGATAAAAATCATCTTTTAGTAACAGCTCTGAGCATTCTACAATGGTGTCTCTATCTACAATCATAGAACCAATGACAGACTGCTCAGCCTCGAGAGAATTCGGCATTTGTCTGTGAATAACGTCATCCATAACTAATTATTTCCCCTATTATTTTCCTTCTGAAACATGAACTCTAAGAGTTGCTGTAACCTGTGGATGAAGCTTAACCTTTACTTCATAGGTACCAAGAGCTCTGATTGGATCTTCAAGTACAATCTTCTTCTTGTCGATTTCTTTTCCATACTGCTTTTTAGCTGCTTCAGCAATTTCCTTAGTAGAAACTGAACCGAATGTTCTTCCGCCTTCGCCAGTTTTGATAGAAGTTTCTACCTTCCACTCTTCCATTTCCTTTGCAAAAGCCTGAGCTGCTTCAAGATTTTCCTGAGCAACCTTTTCATCATGTTTATTTTGAAGCTTTAAGTCGTTAAGAGCTGCGTTTGTAGCCTCTTTTCCAAGCTTTTTCTTGAAAAGCATGTTTCTTGCGTAACCCTCGCTAACTTCAACAACCTCTCCC
>JAFYYE010000041.1 GCA_017557715.1 Pseudobutyrivibrio sp. | reverse complement strand
ATACACCAGATACCTTGGTGGTGGATGAAAAGATTGAGGATGGTCCGGAAAATGCTACGGGCAGTTACTCTGGAGAAATCACCTTAAGACAGGCGGTTGCGGCTTCGAAGAACACAATTGCATGGAAGCTTTATGAGGAATTGACCCCACAGGTGGGAATCAGCTATCTGAAGACTATGGGATTTTCTCATATAGAAAAGGATGATTATGGCATGGCTGCGTGTCTTGGTGGATTAACGGTAGGAGTGAGTCCGCTGGAAATGGCAAAGGCCTATGCAACAATATATAACGACGGCTATATGCGTAACCCAACCTGTATCACAAAGATAACAGATGCCAAAGGAAACGTGATTTATGAGCCTGTGGAAGAACAAATAGAAGTTTATAAAGAAAAAAGTGCACGAACAATGACAGATATGCTACAATCTGTAGTGACTGACGGTACGGCAAAGGGTATTGACTTAGGCGAGATGCCTGTTGCAGGTAAAACTGGTACAACCAACAGCAATAGAGATGGTTGGTTTGTAGGTTATACAAGCTACTACACCACAAGCGTGTGGGTGGGCTATGATATACCGAAAAAGGTCCCTGGATTGACGGGCTCATCTTATCCGGCAAAGATTTGGAACGAGTTTAATCTTCAGCTTCATGAAGGGCTCACTCCAGTTCCATTTAAAAAGCCAGTAGAGTTTATTGGCACACAGGAGCAGCAGGATGAGATAGAATTCCCAGAAGAATACGAGGATGGTGAGGAGCCATTTGGTGTATTCGATGAGGAAAATCCAGAGGGAGAAGAGCAACAGGAGCCACAGCAGACATACAGAATTATTACAGAGACTTTCGAAGGAACTGAGATTCCAGAAGGGGCAATACCTGAAAATGCTACAGATATTGAGATTACTACGGTAACTGAATAAGATATTTTATGAAAGGGAGAGTTTTATAGAAATGGCAAAGTATGGATTTGGCCTTGATTTGGGCGGCACAACATGCAAGTGTGGATTGTTTACAACTGAGGGCGAGTTAGTAGAGAAATGGGAAGTTCCTACAGATACTTCTAACGGCGGTGTAAACATTTTAAAGAACCTTGCACAGACAGTTATTAAGAAGATGGAAGAGAAAGGTATTGCAGCAGATGACGTTTCCGGTGTTGGAATCGGTATCCCAGGACCTATCTCTAATGACGGTGTTGTAAATCGTTGTGTAAACCTTGGTTGGGGTGTATTTAATGTAGAGCAGGAGTTTTCTGAGTGCCTTGGCGGTATCAAGGTTAAGGCTGGTAACGATGCAAATGTTGCAGCTCTTGGCGAGGCTTGGATGGGCGCAGCTAAGGATTATTCTAGCTCAGTAATGGTAACACTCGGTACAGGTGTTGGCGGTGGTGTTATCATCAATGATGATATTATCTGCGGTGCAGCAGGAGCAGCAGGTGAGATTGGTCACATTCGTGTGAACTATACAGAGGAAAATGCTTGTGGATGTGGAAATCACGGATGTCTTGAGCAGTATTGCTCAGCTACAGGTATCGCTCGTCTTGCAAAGATTCGTCTTGCACAGAACGATGATGCAAGCTCACTTAGAGATGTAGAGACACTTGATGCCAAGGCTGTATTTGACGAGGCTAAGAAGGGTGATGCTGTTGCTAAGGAAGTAGCAAAGAGAGCTTGCGAGTATCTTGCTCAGGGATTACAGGTTATTTCATGCGTAGTAAACCCAGAAGCATTTGTTATCGGCGGCGGAGTTTCTAAGGCTGGACAGTATCTTATCGATGAAGTTGAGTACAGATTCAACCAGATTGCTTTCCACGGCTGCAAGAACACAAAGATTACACTTGCAACACTTGGAAATGATGCAGGTATTTACGGCGCAATGAAGTTAATTCTTTAAGAATATAGACACAAAAAAAGTGGTCCGACTGGACCACTTTTTTTAGACTTATTTTTTCTTAATGATTCCAGCATATCCATTTTCAACAATCTTGCTGGCCTGTGCTGTAAGCACATCAAATGGAATCTGCTTTCCGCTCTTGAGCCAATCTCTGTAAATGAATGTGATTGAGATTGTGTAAGAACGAACGATAGATGGATATTCAGTGCGCTCGAAGAATTTAGCGAATGGTATGCTTCGAAGAACACCTTCAGTAACTGACTCATAGAAGAATGAATAGTGCTCGTCACAAAGAAGCTTCTGCTGAACTTCGTTACAAGACTCCAAATATAAATAGAAGTTTGTAATACATCCAGCTAAATCAAATGCTTCTGCATTCTGTCCAATGTGATCAAGAATATCAGCAACAATTTCTTCTTCAATTTCTGCAACAAAATCATCTAATGATGAAAAATGTAAATAAAATGTCTTTCTGTTGATGCCAGCCCTCTCAGTAAGTTCAGTAATAGAAATTTCATTATAATTCTTTTCTAGTACAAGCTCGAAGAATGCACGTCTAATAGAATTGATAGTTCTTCTTACTCTTAAATCCTTACTTCTTTCTCTCATATTTTGTACTCCTTCTAATATTTATCCCCTCGAAACATATATATATTGAAGTATGCACATGATGTCGCCTATAACCCATAATAAAGAACTATTAGATTTACTAGTTCAATGTCTACTATACCACGGATGACCCACCTCGTGGAAATTTTAATAGATTTTTTATAATTTGTTTGTTGAATGAACACAAATTGGAGTGTATAATGACAATTAGTTCGGAATCGGACTATACGGTTCCGAACTAAATTTTAAGAAAAGGAGAGGGAAAATGCTAGCAGATTTTGATAGCCGGAGACATTTAGGCTTTTTGTTTGATTGTACCGCAAGGGATATAAAGAAAGCTGTAGGTCGTGGTGTCACCGAAGTTAGTGCAGATAATTGCAACGTCAAGAACGGCTGGGTGTTAGGTTTTTTGGAACGCCAGACGGAGCCAGTATTCCAAAAAGACTTGGAAAAGATATTTCACTTTCCAAAATCCACTCTTGCAGATATGATTCAGACATTGGAAAAGAGTGGATACATTGCCAAGGTGCCAGTAGATGGTGACGGCAGAAAAAAGCAAATCATTGTCACTGAGGAAGGCAAGAAGTTTAACAGTATTGCAGAAACTCAGATATTGGCAGTTGATGACTATATCACTCAGGGGATTCCAGAGGAGCAGATAGAGCTTGTAGTGGAAGTTCTTGAGAAGATGCGTAAAAACGCGCAGGATTATAAATCCTACGTTGAAGTAAAAAAGGAGGATTAGATTTTGGTCAAGAGAATATTGCAGGAAATTAAAGAGTATAAGCTAGCGGCTATTATGACTCCTGTCTTTATGATTCTTGAGGTTGCTATGGAAATGCTCATACCACTTCTTATTGCAGATCTTGTAGATAAGGGTGTTGAACAGGGTAACCTTACAGAAATATACAGCATTGGAGGCCAGATGCTGATATGTGCAGTAATAGGATTGTTTGCAGGTATTATGGGAGCAATCTTAGGAAGTAAGGCATCAGCAGGATTGGCAAAGAATCTTCGTAAGAAGATGTTTGAGAACATCCAGACATTCTCGTTTGAGAATATCGATAAGTTCTCTACAGCAGGTCTTGTAACAAGACTTACAACAGACGTAACAAACGTGCAGAATGCATTTATTATGGTTCTTCGAATGGGATTCAGAGCTCCTGTTACAGTAGCAGTTGCCATGATTCTCTCTTTTAGAATTAATGTACGTCTAGCTTCTATTTACTTAGTTGCCATGATTGTATTACTTACAGTAATGGGCTTTGTAATGGCAAAGGCGCGTCCACTGTTTGATACATTATTTAAGAAGTACGATGCGTTAAATGCATCAGTACAGGAAAACATCACAGGTATGCGAGTTGTTAAGGCATACGTCCGTGAGCAGTTTGAAAAGAAGAAGTTTACAGATGGTAGCCACGGAATCTATAAGGCAGCAACATCTGCAGAAAAAATGGTAGCTTTCACAATGCCATTTATGAATGTAGTTGTTTACACTTGTATCATTCTTATCAGCTGGTTTGGTGCAAAGTTCATTGTATTAGATGGAACACTTACAACTGGTGAGCTTCTTTCTCTTTTCAGCTACTGCATGAACATTCTTTTCTCACTTATGTTCTTCGCTATGATTTTCATTATGATTACAATGTCAATCGCCAGCATGCAGCGTATTTATGAGGTGCTTGAGGAGAAGAGTACAATCACAAACCCTGAGAATCCTGTTTATGAGGTAAAGGATGGCTCTATCAAGTTTAAGGATGTAGTGTTCGGATACAACAAGACAGCAGAGCGCCCAGTATTAGACCATGTAAATCTTGAGATTAACTCTGGTGAAACTATTGGTGTTCTTGGTGGAACAGGTTCGGCAAAATCTACTCTCGTTTCCATGATTTCACGTCTTTATGACGTTAACGAGGGCGAGGTTCTTGTTGGTGGAAGAAACGTAAAAGATTATGATGTGGAGACAATCAGGAATCAGGTTTCTGTAGTGCTTCAGAATAACGTGCTTTTCTCAGGAACTATCGCAGAGAACCTTCGTTGGGGCGATAAGAATGCCACAGATGAAGAGGTAAAGCATGCAGCACAGCTCGCATGTGCAGATGAGTTCATCGAGAAGTTCCCAGATGGCTATAACACTCACATTGAGCAGGGTGGTACAAACGTATCTGGTGGACAGCGTCAGAGACTTTGTATTGCAAGAGCTCTTCTTAAGAAGCCAAAGATTCTTATTCTTGATGATTCAACTTCAGCGGTAGATACAGCTACTGATGCTAAGATTAGAAAGGCTTTCCGTGAGGAGATTCCTAACACAACAAAGCTTATCATCGCACAGCGTATCAATTCTGTTATGGACGCAGACAGAATTATAGTTATGGATGACGGAAGAATTGATGACTTTGGCACACACGAAGAATTGTTAGCTAGAAATCAGATTTATAAGGAGATTTTCGAGCAGCAGACAGGTGCCGGAAGCGGTGATTTCGATAAAGTAGACGAGGAAGGAGGTAAGGACAATGCCTAGAGGACCACAACCAGGAGCAGTTCCTAAATTGACAGCAGAGCAGAAGGCTAAAAGACGAGGCGTCCTTGGCCGCCTGTTCAAATACATCGGAGCCAACTATTGGCTTCACCTAATAGTAGTAGTAATAGGAATTTTTACAGCAGTTATCTGTAATGCAAAGGGAACTGCATTTATGCAGACTCTTATTGATTCCTATATTGTGCCAATGCTCAAGTCGGGCAGCAAGGATTTTGGACCACTTGCAGCAGCTATTAAAGAGCTTATCGCTTACTATGCAGTTGGCGCAATTGCTACATTTGTTTACAACTACACAATGATTTTTGTAGGTCAGGGTACTCTTCGTAACCTGAGAGATGACATGTTTGAGAAGATGGAGGATTTACCAATCCGATACTTCGATACACATGCTCACGGTGATGTGATGTCTATCTACACCAACGATATTGATACAATGCGTCAGATGATTTCACAGAGTTTCCCACAGATTCTCAATAGTGCAATCACTATCGTAACAGTATTCACATACATGATGCTTACATCATGGCCTCTTACAATCGTGACAATCATCATGATTGCACTTATTACATTTACGACTGCAGCAGTTGCAGGTAAGTCTGGTAGTTACTTTAGAAAGCAGCAGAAGGCTCTTGGTTCTGTAAATGGTAATATCGAAGAGATTATGAAGGGTCAGAAGGTTGTAAAGGTATTCTGCCATGAAGAAGAGGTAATGGAGAAGTTCGATGAGCTTAATGAAGAACTTTACAACAATGCTTACAAGGCAAACCGTCTTGCAAACTGCATCGGACCTATAAACATGCAGATGGGAAATATCAGTTACCTCGCTTGCGCCGTAGTGGGTGGTGTACTTGCTATAAATGGCTGGACAGGACTTACACTTGGTGGTCTTGCAGCATTCCTTCAGTTTAACCGTGCATTCAATATGCCAGTTAACCAGATTTCACAGCAGTTCCAGTCTATCGTACTTGCTATGGCTGGTGCAGAGCGTGTATTTGACCTTATCGATGAGGAGCCTGAGACAGACGACGGCTATGTAATGCTTGTAAATGCAAAGGAAGTAAACGGCGAAATCGTAGAGTGCGAGGAGCGTACAGGTATGTGGGCTTGGAAGCACTACCACAAGGCGGAGGGCACTACAACATACGTGAAGCTCACAGGAGACATAGTATTCGACGATGTTGACTTTGCTTACAACCCAGACAAGACTGTACTTCACAACATCAAGCTTTTCGCCACACCAGGTCAGAAGATTGCCTTTGTAGGTGCTACTGGAGCAGGAAAGACTACTATCACAAACCTTATTAATAGATTTTATGATATTGCTGATGGAAAGATTCGTTACGACGGCATCAACATCAACAAGATTAAGAAGGCTGATTTACGTAAGTCCCTTGGCATCGTACTTCAGGATACACACCTTTTCACAGGCACTATCGCAGACAACATCCGCTACGGAAAGCTGGATGCTACAGAGGAAGAGGTTATTGCAGCAGCTAAGCTTGCTAACGCAGACAGCTTTATCCGCCGCTTACCTCAGGGCTACGATACAGTAATCACTGGAGATGGCGGAAACCTTTCACAAGGTCAGAGACAGCTTCTTGCAATCGCGCGAGCTGCTATCGCAGATCCACCAGTGCTCATTCTTGATGAGGCTACATCTTCTATCGATACACGTACTGAGAAGATTGTACAGGATGGTATGGATAAACTGATGCATGGACGTACCACATTTGTAATCGCCCACAGACTTTCAACCATTCGAAACTCTGACTGTATTATGGTTCTTGATCAGGGTCGCATTATTGAGCGCGGAAATCATGAAGAGCTCATACAGGAAGGCGGAAAATATTACCAACTTTATACAGGTAAAATTCAGAACGCATAAAAAAAGCTCCCCTATTGGGGAGCTTTTTGTGTTAAAATTAAGACAAATAACACCGATAAAGAGGATAACTAAGGAGAGTCTAATGTCTACAGAAGAAAAACTCGCTAGTGTGCAGGCTTCTTTTGCGATGGAGGATATGATTCTCACTCCAGAGGAGATGGAGCGCGGGAGAATGATAATTGAAAACAAGATAGATGTGGAAGATGTAGTTCGCGAGATTACATCCAGATATGTTTCAGTAGGATAAGCCTATGATGGATGAATATTACCGTTATGAGTACGAAGATAACGGCCAGTACTGTTATCCACATACTCACATTCTCAAGAACAAACTTGATATACACGACAAGGACGAGCTGTTCAAGGTGGAGCAGGAGCTTAGCTCAGCGCGCTATTTTGAGTTGGTGAAGCGTCCTATTCCTGGAGATTTTTCTTTAGACCATCTTTGTGCCATTCATAGGTACCTTTTCCAGGATATTTACGATTGGGCGGGTAAGATTCGCACAGTCGATATTTCAAAGGGCACGATTTTCTGCCTTACTCAGTTTATAGAAATAGAATTTAAAAAAGTTCAGGAGTGGCTAATCAATAATGAGTACCTTCAGGATGTTACCGATAAAGAGGTAATGGCGAAAAGGCTTGCATATCTGATAGGTGAGATAAATATGATTCATCCTTTCAGAGAGGGTAACGGCAGAGCCCAGCGCGTATATATTGAGTACGTGTGCAAGAATAGCAAGACCTTTGATATTGATTTTTCAAAGACCACCAAGAACGATATGATACTTGCCAGCAAGGAATCCTCAGTGCTTAATTACGAGCCGTTTGAGAAATTGCTGTATATGTGTTTGGTGAAGATGTAAGGAGCGCGGGAGCGCTCCTTTATTAATACAATTTTCACAGTAATTTCATAGTTAATCCCCCTTAGCGTTATAAAATTAATAACAATTAAAGCCGATATTGAAAATGTAGTACTATATCTGCGTTTATTTTTGCGTGCAAAAATTGAAGGGAGAGGTGCTATAAATTCAAAGAAAGACATGGAAAAGGGGTTTCATGTAAAGGGGAATTGGCCTATGAGAGAGAACTTAAACGCAATCAAGAGATTAGTGGCGTTTTTGCTCACAGTATTTTTGGTGGGCACGACTGTGTGGAACGATGTGTTCGTAATCGCCACGGAGGAGAATCACTGCTCGGAATATGTGGATGAGCAGACCTATGCAGCCAATATACTTCAGCCAGTAGGAGAAGGAGATGGCTACTGTGATTACTGCGGCCAGGTGGAAGAGGCTCATATTCATGAGGAGGCACCAGCGGAGGAACCTGAGCCAGAGGTAAGCGAGGAGACACCACAGGAGGAGACTGCGACTCAGCCAGAAGCAGAACCAGAACAGGATAATTCTGAGGCCAATACAGAGGAAATAACAAATACAACCACAGAGGAAACTGTGGT
>JAFYYE010000040.1 GCA_017557715.1 Pseudobutyrivibrio sp. | reverse complement strand
GGTATGACAGATACTCTTGGACGTATGCACTCAGATGCTCAGTTCGCTGGTTCATCTTCAGTTCCTGCACACGTTGAGATGATGGGTCTTATCGGTATGGGTAACAACCCAATGGTAGGCGCTACAGTTGCTGTAGCCGTATCAGTTGAGGAAGCTGCTACTGCTGGTAAGTTTTAAATTACATTTTTGGGGAAGCTGAAAGCTTTCACAAAATTGTACTGGAGGGCTCAAATCTCCAAAGGAGATTTCTTTAAATGAGCCCGACTGTCCTTGTTAGTTGATTGCCGAAGGCAATCTTCAATGGGCGCTGCTTTCCCGTACAAGGAGGAATCCAGCTTGCTGGGAAGATTCCCTTGTATATTTCAAGAGCTCTTGGTTTATCCAAGAGCTCTTTTTTAGTTCTTATAATGAGATAAATCAAATGATTTATCTCATAAAAATCCTTAGAATTTGTACATTCTTTAAACATTATATGTTTTTTTTGTGATAATGACCAAAAAAAAAAAAAATGGGTATATATTTTTTTTAGCGGAATTATTAGGCATTAATTTAAATGGGGGGTGCGCAATGGGAAGAGAAGAAAGACAAGAGAAAATAAAACAGAGGCTTGATGAAAATCTTACAGCTGAGCAAAAGGAAAATCTTAAAGCTGTTGGAAAGGTTGTTGAAAATAATAAAGGCAACTTTTTCCAATCAATTACTTTTCAAAACATAATTGTAAATGTTGTTATACTTGCGGCATTTATAATATATGTAGTGATTTCCAATTCAGCTATGCAAAGCTTAAAGTCAGTGGCTATTGAATCAAGTGAAAATGAGCTTATTTGCGCACAGGAATCGGCTGCATTACGTCAAGATGTAATTCATATTTCAGATGAAATTAATCGTACATTAGGACAATTTGAGGCAGGCAAGGAAATGCCTGCTGAAGAATTTGCGAATATGGAAGGTTATATGAATGATATTGGCTCTCATCTTGATTATATGGATGCTAGTCTGCTGGTTGGATACCTACCAGGTGGGCAGGAGAGAGTTGATAATCTCAGAGCTAGCGCAGAGGCATTAGTTGCTGCAGCTGGTGCTATGGAAAACTTTATCATATCAGGTGATTTTAATGGAGCAATTGGCTGTGTATCTGGTGATTACGGAACAAGCCTTGGTGCTACATATGATGCTTTAGATGCTATTGATGAGGGACTTAATTCTCTAGGCGATGGCTTTGGCGCTTATTTGGATGGTTACATTGCCCAGGTTTTTTTAAAGGGATATATAGGCATGGCGTTGGTTGTTGCCTTGATTATACTTAGCTTTGTGCTTTCATTTGTTAGAATTAATAAGACTATACTTGGTATTTCATATGAATTACAAGCTATCATTAATAATATCAATAAGGGCAAGGGTGATTTAACTGCTAGAATAAATACAAAAACAAAAACAGAGCTTGCACTTATATCTGATTGTATCAATCAGTTTTTAGGAACATTGCAGGGCGTAATCAGAGATGTTAAGGATGGAGCAACAGTTCTTACATCATCTGCAGATAGTGTTATTGTAAAGATTCAAAGTGCCAGTGATAATGTAACAAATACATCTGCTGCTATGGAAGAGCTTGCAGCATCTATGGAAAATGTAGCGACAACCACAGGGGATTTACATGATAGGCTGTCATTAGTAAAAGAGGCTACCGATGCTATTGATGAAGAAGCGAGAGCAGGATCGGAAAAAGCTAATGAAATTAAGGCGGAGGCAGACAGCATTAAACGTGAGGCAAATGCTAAGAAGGAAAACACTGGCGCTAAGATGGAAGAGCTTTCGAAGGTTCTTGAGGAGTCTGTTAAGGAGTCTGAGCAGGTTAATCAAATCGGTGATCTTACAAATGAGATTTTGGATATTGCAAGCCAGACCAATCTGCTTGCTTTAAATGCATCTATTGAAGCTGCTCGTGCTGGTGAAGCAGGTAAAGGCTTTGCTGTAGTTGCAGATGAAATAAGCACGTTGGCTGCTAATTCCCGTGATACAGCAGGCAATATTCAGGAAATATCTGCAAAGGTTACTACTGCTGTTAAGACTCTTTCTGACAACGCAGTACAGGTTATTGATTTTATTAATCAGAATGTACTTGCGGATTATGATGCGTTTGTAGATACAGGAGTGAAGTACGAAAATACAGCCACTATGATAGATGAAATGCTGGCTACATTCACAGAAAAGGCTAATAATCTTAACGGCGTTATGGCTGAGATGTCAGATAGAATTGAAAGCATTTCTAACTCAGTTAATGAAAGCTCTAATGCAATCAGCATGTCTGCTACAGCAACAACTGAGATAGTGGGTGAAATCCTGG
>JAFYYE010000461.1 GCA_017557715.1 Pseudobutyrivibrio sp. | reverse complement strand
GCTATTCCACAGCTGGCTAACGATATTGCTGCCGCTTATTACGATACTGTCCCAAAGGAGCAGCGTCAGGGTAGATGCCAAATTACAATTTCAACATCATTCTTTGTACCAAAGCCTTTTACTCCATTCCAGTGGGCACCTATGTATGAGGCTGGTGAATATTTACGTCGTGCAAAAGTTGTTAATGATACAATGAAGGCACAGCTTAATCAGAAATCTCTTAAGTACAATTGGCATCATTCAGATGTTACTGTTTTAGAGGGTGTATTTGCCCGTGGTGATAGAAGATTATGTCCTGCAATCTTAGATGCATACAAGAGTGGATGTTTCTTCGATGCATGGGGCGATTTCTTTGATTTTGATAAGTGGCTTGCTGCATTTGAAAAGAATAATATTTCTATAGATTATTATGCATACCGTCAGCGTGATTTAGATGAAATTCTTCCATGGGATTTCATTGATTGTCATGTTTCTAAAAACTTCCTCAAGAAGGAATGGCAAAATGCAATGGAGGCAAAGGTTACACCTAACTGTAAAATGGGTTGTAGCGGTTGTGGCTCTGCAAAAATAGGTTCGGGGGTATGTCATAATGCGCGTTAGAATTAGATTTGAAAAAACAGGAATAATGAGATATGTAGGTCATTTGGATCTGATGCGTTTCTTCCAAAAAGCTGTAAAACGATCAGAGCTTCCTATTCGCTATTCCGAAGGCTTTAACCCTCACCAAATAATGAGTTTTGCATCACCTCTTGGTGTAGGACTTACTTCTGTCGGTGAATATATGGACATAGATTTAAAGCAGGAAGTTGATGCTGAAACTGCACTAAAAACTCTTAATGATAATATGGTAGAAGGTCTTAATATTACAAGTTTTAAATACCTTCCTGACGATGCTGAAAAATGTATGTCGGCAGTTACTGCAGCAAGTTATATCGTTACTTATAAGGATTCTAAGGATGATGCCTGCTACATCGACAATATCATTGATTTAAAGAAAAAGTTCTTTGATGAAGCTTCGTCCATTAATATTGTAAAAAAGACAAAAAAAGGTGAACGCGAGCTTGATTTAAAGCCACTTATCTACAAATTCAATATTTCCATAGAAGAAGGTGTTCCAGTATATGAGCTTCTTCTTTCAAGCGGAAGTACCGATAATATCAAGCCTGAGCTTTTGATTAAAGCTTTTCATGAGTTTTTAGGATTACCGCAATTTGACGATTTATCACTCGATATCAAACGTATCGATATGTTTACTGGTGAACCTGATTCCTTAATTTCTTTAGGAGATATTGGTGATGAGCATTAAAAAATGCGTAATTACAAAAGGAATATACAATGATAAGGAGCTTCGGCTCCTTGTTTCTTTTGACGAAGACGATAAGCCGGTAGATTTGATAAATCTTGATATTACAAAAATTGGCATACATTGTGAGGCAACTGTAGAAAAGGTTTTAAGTGATATAGATGCTTGTATTCTTAAGCTGTCTACTGGAGATAAAGGTTTTATAGAAATCAAAAAGCTCTCCCCTGAGAATTATCTGGAGAGATATTCATTAAAAAAGAAAGTATGTCAGGGCGATAGATTTTACGTAAAAATCACTCAGGATAAGAAGAATACAAAACCATATTCATGTTCATTTTTAAAGATTGAGGATTATAAAAATGATAACACTAGCTATATCAATTACTATATTGAAACATATTGCGATGAAGCTGTTCAAATAATTACAGATTTAGAGGAATACAAATCTCCTAATTTTAACATTAGATTTTATAATGATGATTCTTTTTCTCTTTGGAATTTGTACAGCTTTAATTCAATCTTAGACAAAGCTACTTCGAAAATTGTACATCTTAAAAGTGGCGCAAATCTCTTAATTGAGAAAACAGAAGCCCTGACTATAGTAGATGTTAATTCTTCCAAAAATTATGGGAAGACAGATTTTTATAAAATAAATGAAGAGGCCATAGTTGAGCTCATAAGACAGCTTAGGCTAAGAGCAATTTCAGGTATAATTCTTGTAGATTTATTAAAGGTTTCTACTGAAGAGCAGAATGCTTTAATAAACGAAATAAAAAAGGCAAGCAAGAATGACATTTCACAAATCAATGTGCATGGTTTTTCTAATCTTGGTCTATTAGAGCTTACCAGAAGCAGAAATCTTGCACCATTTACAATATAAATTGTTGGAGAATAATTAATATGAAAACTAAAAATAAGTGGCAGCGTATTGCAATTATTATAATTGCAATTATGATAGGTGTCGGTGTACCGGAATACTTAAATAGCCAGAATGTTACTGATCTAAACATTAGTGATTCTTATAATCAGGAGAGCAAATTGGACAAGGTAAAATTTGTAAGAACTGTAGATGGCGATACAATTATTGTTACAGATGAAAATGGTGAAGATAAAAGAGTCAGAATGATTGGTATTGATACACCAGAGTCTGTGGCGACTGAGGAAGAACGTAATAACGAATATGGTGTAATGGCTTCTGATTACACTAAAAAACTCTTAGAGTACTCAGATACACTTTATTTAGAGTATGATATTGATGCAGATGATCAGTATGACAGAATTTTAGCCTATGTTTGGCTTGATAATGTAGACGATACATTTAATGAAGAAAACATAGAAAATTCAATGGTTAATGCTATAATCGTTAAGAATGGGTATGGGGTAGCAAAAAGATATGAGCCTACAGTAGCTCATGATGATTGTTTACAGGCTCTCATGAAGGAAGCCAAGGATAATAATACTGGTCTTTGGCAATATGATGGCTTCAGAAAATTGTGGGATTAATTCTTAATCTGCGGGGGTGCAGCTATGGATATTAATGAAATCATTCAGGTTGTAGAGAAAAAAGCAGAGGAAATTGCTGAAGAGGAAATTGTAAAATATATTAAAGATTTTCCTGAAATTACACTTACTGATGAAGCAAAGGATTCTGTCCGTGTTCGTTCGACTTCTCAGCTTACCTTACAGCTGAGCAAATTCAGATTTCATAAGGATATGGATTTGGATGAGCAGTTTAATAATTGGTTCGAGCAGAGTGAAGAGGATGATTTAAGGCGTACTTGTAGACATTGTCTTGAAGATGAGGCAAAGAAGATTCGTGATGTAAATAGTAAGAATTTAAGTTCATTGGACTCCTATTTAAAAAAACATCTTGGAGATGTACACCAGGTCTAATAGGCAAATAAATTTTCTAAGTTTTATGCACAATTTAGATTGACGTACTTAGAATCCTGTGTTAATATACTTGAGTATGCCGCTCAGTGTGGTTTTGTAAGTGTGTTTCATTCCGAAACACCACCGAAACTGGCGAGTAATGATAAAAAGGAGGAGCAACCATGTACGCAATTATTGCAACAGGTGGTAAGCAGTACAAAGTTTCTGAAGGCGATATCATTACCATTGAAAAGCTTGGCGTTGAAGCTGGTGAGAAGGT
>JAFYYE010000460.1 GCA_017557715.1 Pseudobutyrivibrio sp. | reverse complement strand
CCCAGATGTGCAGATTATTGCTGACCCAGAGCAACTTGGCAGAATCATTCACAACATTGTAAGTAATTCTGTTAAATACATGCGTGCAGATGTATCATCTAGAATCGGCATTATGATTAAGGATGTAGGAGATTTTGTTCAGATTGAAATAGCGGACAATGGCAAGGGTATTGCTACTCATGACCTGCCATATGTTTTTGATAGATTTTACCGTGCAGATACTTCCAGAAATTCTGCAGCAGGAGGAAGCGGCATAGGGCTTTCCATTGTTAAGAAAATTGTTGAGGATCACGGTGGTAAGATTTGGGTCACCAGCAAGGAAAACGAAGGTACTACTATGTACTTTGTAATACGTAAATATTTAGAGGAGGTTTACAGTGAGTAGAATACTTATTATCGAGGACGAGGAAGCTATTGCTGAGCTTGAAAAGGATTACCTGGAGCTTTCAAACTTCGAGGTAGATATAGAAGGGGATGGCGAGAAGGGCTTACAGAAGGCACTTGCTGGAAATTATGATATGTACATTTTGGACTTGATGCTTCCGGGCATTGATGGGTTCGAACTTTGTAAGAGAATTCGTGAAGTAAAGAATGTACCTATTCTTATGGTTACAGCTAAAAAGGAAGAGATTGATAAGATTCGTGGTCTTGGTCTTGGGGCAGATGACTATATCACAAAGCCATTTTCACCAAGTGAACTTGTTGCCCGCGTAAAGGCACACCTTGCCCGCTACGAGAGATTGGTTCAGTCTCCAAATATCCAGAAGAATGAAATAAGCATTCGCGGTCTTAGAATCGACAAGGCCGGTCGCCGTGTTTGGATTAACGGAGAAGAAAAGATTTTCACAGCAAAGGAATTTGATTTACTGGCATTCCTTGCAGAAAATCCTAACGTAATTTTCTCAAAGGAGCAGCTTTTTGAAACTCTTTGGGGTGAGGAATCAATTGGTGATATCTCCACAGTTACTGTTCATGTAAATAAGATTCGTGAAAAGATTGAACTGAACACTTCAAAGCCTCAATATATCGAAACTATATGGGGCGTTGGATACCGCTTCAAAGTGTGATAAACTTAAATTATCACTTGAGGGGGTGTAATGTAACATGGAAGTATTATTTGAAGACGACAGCATCGTAGTGTGCTATAAGCCGGCGGGCTTGGCTACACAGACTAGAAACATTGGAGAAAAGGATATGGAGAGTGAGCTTTCCAATTATCTTAAATCCAAGGGAGAAAGCCCTGAGATTCATGTGGTGCATCGCTTGGATCAGCCTGTAGAGGGTGTTATGGTTTTTGCAAAGACAAGAGCCGCGGCTAATAATCTTACAAAGCAGATTGCGGAGCATCATTTTAAAAAGCATTATTATGCAATAATTACCCGTGAGTCATTCCCAGACGAAGGTGATTTGGTGGATTACCTTGTAAAGGATAATCGCACAAACCTTTCTAAGGTCGTATCGGAAAATGACCCAAGAGCAAAGAAAGCATCTTTAAAGTATCACACAGTTGATGCCTGGGATGACAGAAAGCTTTTGGATGTTGAATTATTTACTGGCAGACATCATCAAATTAGAATTCAGCTTGCCAGCAGGACAGCACCTATTCTTGGGGATGTTAAATACGGTGGCGTGTCAACAGGACGAAATTTAGCGCTTTGTTCATATTCGATTGGTTTTACTCATCCTACTTCGGGGGAGGATGTATTGTTTAAGGTAAAGCCAAAGGGAGAAGATTTTTTAGATAGTAAGATAGCGAACTAATCGCTTTAATGGGGAGGTTACATTGATTAAGCTATACGTAACGATTTTCTTAATCACAGCGTTTATTATGCTTGTGTGCGGGGTGTACATTTCTACAAAGCACACAATAAAGCAGAATAAGCTTAATATTTCTATAATGCAGTTGTTGGCAATAGGCATATTTTCTTGCCTTACATATAGTCATGCTATATCCACCCATCTGGAGATTTCTTCAGAGTTTGGATATGCATTCTATTTCATGAGCATCGACTGGGTTCTCATTACATTTCTGTTTTACGCCAGACAATATACCAGAATATGGATGGATCAGTATGCGTCTGCACTAATCACTGCAACCATAGCAATACTGGACAACGTAAGCCTTTTCTTCAACTATAAATGGCATCATGCTTTTTATCTTGAAAGAAAGGACATTGATGGAGAGTGGTTTTATGCCTTTAAAATCAATGATTATTACGTAGTGCATTTGGTATTCTGTTATATTCTGGTTGCTATGATTATTATGATTTTCATTCAGAAATCATATCTTACCAGCGGATTCCATAGAAACAGATATTTATCAATATTGGTAATATTCGTGGGCATCATTTTATTGGATGTAGTATACCTGTTCTTTGATTATCCAGTAGATATATCAATATGCCTATATGCGATTGCGTCTATATTCATCAGTTATTACACGCTTTTGTATAATCCGAAAACCTTTGTGGAATACATGCTTTCCACAATTACTGAGCGAATGGAGTGCGCGCTTATTTCCTTTGATGAAAATAATAATTGCATCTATTCAAATCAGCAGGCAAACAGAATGTTTAGCCCTACTGGTGAAAGAAAGGTGATTGAGGAGAGATTTAAAAAGTGGAGAGATGGAAAGGAAACCAATTCCATTTCCAACACAAATTGGAACGCTATTTACGAGTTTAATGGTGATGAATATCGTTTCGATGTTCATTTCAATAAGATTTATGACAAGAGGGGCTTTTACTGTGGGTGCTATTTCTCATTCTATGACGTGACTGGAGATTTCCTGGCATATGAAGAGGAGAAATATCGTTCTACTCATGATACTCTCACAGGCGCATTAAATAGAGAAAGCTTCTATGAAGAGGCTCGAAATATTCTGGATAGCAATCCGGATGTTGAATATGTTATGGTTTGCGCTAACATCAAGGGCTTCAAGCTGATTAACGATGTGTTTGGTGTTGAAAAGGGTGATGAGCTTCTTGTCAGATGTGCAGATACTATCAGAGACAGAATGAAGCAGGGTTCAGCTTTTGCCCGATTGGAAGCAGATAGATTTGCGGTTCTTATTCCAAAGAATCGTTATAGTGAAGAACTGTTCATGACGGGAATGAATCAGATTAGTCATTCGATGGATAATTCTCAATATCGTATGGTAATCCTTTGCGGTGTCTATGATATTTTTGATAGAGAAGCACCTGTTGTAGCTATGTGCGATGGCGCGTTCCTTGCTATTGATTCCATCAAAGATAGCTTTAAGAATGCTATTGCTTATTACGGCGATATGCTCCGCAGAGAATATATGAGTGAGCAGAAAATTCTGGCAGAGTTTGAAACGGCACTTCAGACAGGTCAGTTTGCTATGTTCTTGCAGCCTGTTGTCACTGTGGATGGAAGGACAACAATGTGCGAGGCGCTGGTTCGCTGGATACATCCTGACAGAGGAATTGTAGCGCCACCATCATTCATTCCACTTTTGGAGAAGACAGGATATATCTACAAGCTGGATCAGTATATTTGGGAGCAGGCAGCTAGGCGCTTGGCTTATTGGTCATCACTTGACCATGATGAATTGTCCATCTCAGTAAATATTTCCGTGAAGGATTTCTACTACATGGATATTTACGATACATTGGTATCTCTGGTGGAAAAATACAAGATAGAGCCATCTCGATTAAAGCTTGAGATTACAGAGTCAGTATTTATGACAGAGAAGGAACGTCAGATAGACATCATGGCATCCCTCAAAGAATATGGCTTCCTGATTGAGATTGATGATTTCGGAAGTGGATATTCATCTTTGAACATGCTTAAGGAGGTTCCTGCGGACATCCTTAAGATGGATATGGCTTTCCTTGCAATGGATAAAAACATTAACCGAGGCCGCAAGATTGTTAATACCATGGTAACCCTTGCAAAGGCACTTGGAATGATGGTTATTATTGAAGGAGTGGAGAATGAAGATCAGATGAATTACCTTAAGGGAACAGGTGCTGATTACCTTCAGGGATACTTTTTCAACAAGCCACTTCCAGTAAAGAAATTTGAGGAATTGTATTTGTAAAAAATTATTTAAAAATTGACCCGAGTCCACCCTATCTAAGGGGTGGACTTGTTTTTTGTTTTGTTATACAATTGTAGGGCTTACATAGATTTTTAAAGAATTGAAAAGGAGAAAAAAATGGCACAGGAAAAAAAGCTGGTTGAAGCGATTACCTCCATGTCAGAGGATTTCGCACAGTGGTATACCGACGTAGTTGTTAAGGCTGATTTGATTGCATATTCATCAGTAAAAGGATGCATGATTATCAAGCCCGATGGGTATGCTATTTGGGAAAATATCCAGCACGAGTTAGATAGAAGATTCAAGGAGACAGGCGTACAGAACGTATACATGCCTATGTTCATCCCTGAGAGTCTTCTTCAGGTAGAGAAGGATCATGTTGAGGGATTTGCACCAGAGGTAGCTTGGGTTACACATGGTGGACTTAACCCGCTTCAGGAACGTCTTTGCGTTCGTCCTACATCTGAGACTCTTTTCTGTGATTTCTATAAGGATATTATTCACTCTCACAGAGATTTACCAAAGGTTTACAACCAGTGGTGCTCAGTAGTTCGTTGGGAAAAGGAGACACGTCCATTCCTTCGTTCTAGAGAGTTCTTATGGCAGGAGGGCCACACAGCTCACGCTACAGCTGAGGAGGCAGAGGCACGTACAGTTCAGATGCTTAATCTTTATGCAGACTTCTGCGAGGAAGTTCTTGCAATGCCTGTAGTTCGCGGACAGAAGACAGATAAGGAGAAGTTCGCAGGAGCAGAGGCTACATACACAATCGAAGCACTCATGCATGATGGAAAGGCTTTACAGTCTGGTACATCACATAACTTTGGACAGAATTTCTCTAAGCCATTTGGAATTCAGTATGCAGATAAGAATAATCAGCTTCAGTATGTTCACCAGACATCTTGGGGCATGACTACTCGTCTTATTGGTGCTATCATTATGGTACATGGTGATGATTCAGGTCTTGTACTTCCACCACGTATTGCACCTACACAGGTAGTTGTTATTCCTATTCAGCAGAAGAAGGAAGGCGTACTAGAAAAGGCTTCTGAGGTTACAGAGCGTCTTGGCAAGACAATGCGTGCTAAGCTTGACGATTCTGACAAGAGCCCAGGATGGAAGTTCTCTGAGGCAGAGATGCGCGGTATCCCAGTTCGTGTAGAGCTTGGACCAAAGGATATCGAGGCAGGCAAGTGTGTACTTGTTCGTCGTGATACACGCGAAAAGATTGAGTGCTCACTTGATGAAGTAGAGACAAAGGTTGCAGAGCTTCTTGAGACAATCCAGAAGGATATGTTCGAAAGAGCAAAGGCTCATCGCGACAGCCACATCTTTGATGCTCATAACTATGCTGAGTTTACAGAGATTGCTAACAACAAGCCAGGTTTTATTCGCGCTATGTGGTGCGGTGATGTTGCTTGTGAGAACAAGATTAAAGAAGATTTAGCTGTTACATCACGTTGTATGCCATTCAAGGATCAGGAGCAGATTTCTGACGTATGTGCATGCTGCGGAAAGCCAGCTAAGAAATTAGTATATTGGGGTAAAGCTTATTAATATGAATTTACCAGCAGACGTTCAAAACATTATAAATGTATTAGAATCTAACGGACACGAAGCCTATGCAGTAGGCGGCTGTGTCCGTGACTGCATTCTAGGGAAAATTCCACACGATTGGGATATCACTACATCGGCGTTGCCTGAGCAGGTCAAGGCCTTATTTTCGCGCACTTTTGACACGGGAATAGAGCACGGTACTGTCACAGTTCTTATGCATGGCATCGGCTATGAGGTTACTACCTACCGTGTTGATGGAAAGTACGAGGACGGACGTCATCCAAAGGAAGTCACATTCACTGCTTCTTTGGAGGAGGATTTAAAGCGCCGCGATTTTACTATCAATGCCATGGCATATAATGATAGTAAGGGATTGGTGGACTTATTCGGAGGAAAGCAGGATCTGGATTCTGGAATTATTCGTGCTGTTGGTAATCCTACAGAGAGATTTACCGAGGATGCGCTGCGCATGCTTCGTGCCCTTCGCTTTTCTGCTCAGCTTGGTTTTGAGATAGAGCATGCTACATATCAGGCTATTAAGGAACTTGCGCCTACATTAGAGCGCATTAGCGCGGAGCGAATACAGGTGGAGATGGTCAAGCTTGTAACATCACCTCATCCAGAAAAGATTAGGGATGTGTATGAAACAGGGCTTACCAAGATCTTCTTCCCAGAGTTTGATAACATGATGGAATGTGAGCAGGTCAACAAGCATCACATGTACACTGTTGGCGAGCATACTATAGTGGCTATGGGATTAGCGCCAGCGGATAAAGTCATTCGTCTTACAATGATGCTTCACGACATTGCAAAGCCAGTTTGCAAAACTACCGAAGAAAACGGCCAGAATCACTTCAAGATGCACCCGGTTAAGGGGGCGGAGATGGCGCGCTTAGTGTTGCGTCGATTAAAATTTGATAATGACACTACCGACAGAGTTTGTAATCTCGTTAAGAATCATGACGACAGGCCTGAGATTAATCAGCGAAATGTACGCAGAATGATTATTCGCGTTGGTCAGGAAAACTTCAATGATTTATTGGAGGTTAAGAAGGCTGATTGCTTGGCTCAGAGCATGTATCATCGTGAAGAGAAGCTTGCTTATATAGAAGAGCTTGAGCGAGTCTTTGGTGAAATCGTTGCAGCAGGGGATTGCCTTAAAATCAAGGATTTGAAAATAAATGGCAAGGATTTAATAGAAATGGGAGTTCCTCAGGGGCAGCGTATTGGAGAGGTTTTAAAGACTATTTTCGATGCGGTTGTGGAAAATCCTAGCCTTAATGAGCGTGAAACCCTATTAACTATGGCGAGAGATATGTTACAATAATCCCATGAGAGGGATTTTTACAGAAAAATGGTTCAATTTAATACTGTTATCAGTTATTAGTGCAGGCATACTATGCGGATGTGGTTCGCATCCAAATAATGCTACTGTTCAAAACTATACTGGTTCAGCTATCCAGAATATTGGAAAAGAGGCTGAGGAAGTGGAAGAGCAGGATGTTCAAGCTGATGCTGATTTGAAAGAGCAGGAGCTATATATCGTGGAGAGTCTGGATATGACCGACGAGACTATAGCTCTTTATTCTATTAGTAAGGATCAGCAGATTCGATATAACTACAACATGACCACAAAATTCTTAAATAAATATGGTGGCAATGATACCTGGACAGAGTTTGCGACAGGCTCCGTGGTATCAATAGGCGATATGCTACCTGCTTCCGGCGCACTGAGTCTGGTGCAGAAATCAGCAGATGTATGGATGTATGAGGATATTACAAAATATTCTATAGACACCTCCCACAATTTAATAGCTATTAATGGTTCGAAATATAAGCTTACTGATAAAACTAAGGTCTATTCGGATAATGCAAAGGTGCTTGTGGATTCAATTGGTGAAGATGATGCCATTACTGTGATTGGAAAGGATAAGGATGTTATATCTATTGCAATCACTACAGGTCATGGTTATATCAGCCTTGTAAATACGTCAGTATTTGATGGAAGTCTCATATTTATAGGAAATAAAATTGTTTCCATGGTAAACGGTAATGAGACTATAGAGGTGCCTGAAGGGGAATATTTGATAACCGTTGCAAATAAT
>JAFYYE010000459.1 GCA_017557715.1 Pseudobutyrivibrio sp. | reverse complement strand
GAGCTTCCTAACAGAGAGCAGATTGATGTTCCTGTAGACGAGATGCTTATCGTCGAGTTATATTCAAAATAATTAAATTTAGTAAATTCTTACAAAAAGCACTTATACAAGCTTGCTTGTATAAGTGCGATTTGTTAAAATTTTTCTATACGGCATAAGCAGATTCAGAATATTTTTAAAATATTCTGTTTTTTAGAGTCTAGCACATTATATTAAGGAGGCAATGTAGTGTTAAATTTTGAAAACCCAAATATAGAAATCGCTGAGATTTCTGAGGACAAAAAATACGGCAGATTTGTTGTAGAACCACTCGAGAGAGGTTATGGTATAACACTTGGCAATTCTCTCCGTAGAATTATGCTTTCATCTCTGCCAGGAGCTGCAGTTAGCCAGATTAAGATTGAGGGCGTTCTTCATGAGTTTAGTGCCATCCCAGGTGTTAAGGAAGACGTTACAGAAATCGTTATGAATATCAAGGAACTTGCTATTAGAAATAATAGTAGTTCAGATGAGCCAAAGACAGCATATATCGAGTTCGAGGGCGAGGGAGTTGTTACAGCTGCCGATATCCAGGTTGACTCTGATATCGAGATTATTAACCCTGATCTTGTTATTGCACACCTTAATGGTGGTAATGATTGCAAGCTTTACATGGAGCTTACAATCACAAAGAACCGTGGTTATATTTCAGCAGACAAGAATAAGACTCCAGATACTCCAATCGGCAAGATTGCAGTTGACTCAATTTACACACCAGTTGAGCGTGTAAATATGACAGTTGAAGACACTCGTGTAGGCCAGGTTACAGATTATGACAAGCTTACACTTGATGTATATACAAATGGTACTATGGGTCCTGATGAGGCCGTTTCTATGGCAGCAAAGGTACTCAGCGAGCACCTTAATTTATTCGTAAATCTTTCAGAGGCTGCTCAGGATCTCAGCGTTATCGCTGATAAGCCTGATGATACAACAGGTAAGACTCTTGAGATGAGCATTGATGAGCTTGAGCTTTCAGTTCGTTCATACAACTGCTTAAAGAGAGCTGGTATCAACACAGTAGCAGAGCTTTGCGACAAGTCACCAGATGACATGATGAAGGTTCGTAACCTTGGTCGCAAGTCTATGGAAGAAGTAGAGCAGAAGCTTAGCGAGCTTGGTCTTTCACTTAGATTAATTGAGGACTAAATCGCCTATATAAAGTAACAGGAAATAATACGTGAATGATAAGTCCGATGAGCACATTCGCGGATGCCTTTCCATCAATCAAGTTACGGGGTAAGTCCGATGAGCACCTGTGACGCCAGTTTTAAGGAGAAAAGAAATGGCAAAGTACAGAAAGTTAAGCAGAACATCTTCACAGAGAAAAGCACTTTTAAGAAATCAGGTAACTGAGCTTCTTTATCACGGAAAGATCGTTACAACTGAAGCTAAGGCTAAGGAAGTAAAGAAGATTGCAGAGCACATCATTACACTTGGTATCAAGGAAAAGGATAACTTCGAAGAAGTTACAGTTCAGGCTAAGGTAGCTCGCAAGGATAAAGATGGTAAGAGAGTAAAGGAAGTTGTTGATGGCAAGAAGGTTACTGTATACGATACAGTAGACAAGAAGATCAAGAAGGATTCAGCTTCAAGACTTCACGCTCGTCGTCAGATGATGCAGGTTCTTTACACTCCAACAGCTAAGGGTACAAAGAAGTCAGAGTCACACAAGGTTGACATGGCTAACTTCGTATTCGATGAGATCGCTCCAAAGTATGTTGATCGCAAGGGTGGTTACACACGTATCGTTAAGATCGGACCACGTAAGGGCGATGCAGCTATGGAAGTTGTTCTTGAGTTAGTTTAATATATGACTTTCTAGACCTAGGATTTATATCCTAGGTCTTTTTTTATAAGTAGATTATTCTATCTAATTGCTTACAATTAGTGTATTATGTGAATATGAGAGTATAAGAAGAAAAATAAGTTATTATATAAAATAATAGAATACGAGGGTGTATATGGCAGCAAATACAACAAAAAAGATGACTCAAGGAAATCCACTTACTCTAATTTTAGGATTTTCAATTCCTATGTTGGCTGGATTATTATTCCAACAAATGTATAATCTGGTTGATACAATTATCGTAGGGCAGACACTTGGTGATAGTGCCCTTGCTGCAGTAGGTTCTACAGGTTCTATTAATTTTCTTATAAATGGCTTTTGTATGGGAATGTGTTCAGGATTTGCGATTCCTGTTGCTCAGCGTTTCGGAGCAGAAAGCTATGATTCTATGCGCAAATTTGTAGGCAATGCAATGGTTTTATCAGCAATTTTTGCACTAGTAATTACTACATTGGTTAGTATTTTCTGTTATCAAATATTGGCTATTATGCAGACGCCATCGGATATTATTGATTTAGCATATTCCTATATTTCAATTATTTTCTTTGGAATTCCAGTTACTTTTTTATATAACCTTACAGCAGGTGTTATGCGTTCACTAGGGGATAGTAAAACACCTACTTATTTTTTGATTATGGCAGCAGGTATTAACGTGGTGCTTGATATTGTATTTATCATTGTTCTTGGGATGAGCGTAAACGGTCCGGCTCTCGCAACGGTTATTTCTCAGTTTATTGCTGGAATTAGCTGTGTGATATATATGAAAAAAAGATTTCCTATCTTAAAACTGGCTAAAAGTGATATAAAGCTTGGCAAACACCATAGTCAGGTGCTTATTTCTATGGGAATTCCATTTGGACTTCAATATTCAGTTACAGCTATCGGCTCAGTAATTCTTCAGACAGCCGTAAATGGACTTGGTACAGTGGCTGTTGCATCTATGACAGCAGGTGCAAAGGTTTCTATGTTTGTAGTATGCCCATTTGATGCTTTAGGAGGAACTATGGCAACCTACGCAGGTCAAAATGTAGGTGCAAAAAATATTCCTAGAGTTAAAAAGGGAACCTGGACAGCACAGCTCCTCGGAACGATATATGCGGTCATTATTTTGATAATCCTTTTCTTTACTGGTAAGTATATGCTTAGAATGTTCACATCTACTGAAGTTGTTATAAATCAGGCTATGATGTTCTTGCTGGCTAATGCGGCTACATATACACTTTTAGCGGCAGTCAATATTTTTAGATTTTCAATTCAGGGAATGGGATTTTCTACATTTGCCATTTATTCTGGAGTAATGGAGATGATTGCTAGAATTCTTGTAGCATTCACTTTTGTGCCAATGATAGGATATGCAGGTGCTATATGGGCTAGTCCAGTGGCATGGTTATTTGCTGTAATCTTCCTTATTCCAGGATTCTATTATTGCTGCAACAAATTAGAGAAAAAGTTTTGTGCAGAAAATTGTCATCATTTATAAGCAATAAATGAAGATATAATTTTCCTCCAAAAGCGTTAATTTGACCGATTGACTTTAGTCATTAAAAGTGCTAAAGTGGACACAATAAACTAAGGAGGAGAGGACTATGAAGAAAATTGTAAGTCTGTTAGCAGTCATGACTATGACATTTTCGTTAGTAGGATGTGGTACTGATGCTGCAGCTCAGAAAGAGGCTGAGAATACAGAAGTAACTACAGAGACAGAAGCACCTACTGACGATGGAAAAACATATAATGTGGGAGTTATTCAGCTGGTACAGCATCCAGCACTTGATGCAGCAACAGAAGGCTTTAAGGCTGCTCTTGTAGAGAAGTTAGGAGATAATGTAAATGTAACGATTGAGAATGCATCTGGTGATATTCCTACTTGTGCAACAATCGCAAATACATTTGTATCAGATAACGTTGATTTGATAATGGCCAATGCAACACCTGCTTTACAGGCAGCGCAGACAGCTACAAATTCTATTCCTGTTGTTGCAACATCTATCACGGATTATGCTTCAGCTTTGGACATTGATGATTTGAGCGGTGCAACAGGAATTAACGTAACAGGAACATCCGATTTAGCTCCACTTGATGGTCAGGCAGAAATGCTTCACGAGATTTTCCCTGATGCCAAGGAAGTCGGTATTATCTATTGTTCAGGTGAGGTAAATTCCCTTTATCAGGCAAACACAATCACAACTACTCTTGAAAGCTTTGGCTATAAGGTAACACATTATACATTTGCTGATTCAGCTGATGTTGGAACTGTTGTACAGTCTGCTTGTGCTTCTAGTGATGTTTTATATGTACCAACAGATAATGTAGCTGCAAACGCCGCAGAGACAATTAACAACATTGCACTTACAGAAAAGGTACCTATTATCGCTGGTGAAGAAGGCATCTGTAAGGGATGTGGAATCGCCACACTTTCAATTTCATACTATGACATTGGTTATGCGGCTGGTCTTATGGCCTATGAAATACTTGCAAATGGCGCAGACCCAGCATCAATGGATATTCAGTACGCTACAGAATTTACTAAAGAATATAATCCTAAGATTGCAGAAGAGTTAGGAATTACTCTTCCAGAAGATTATGTTGCAATCGAAATGGAATAATAGACTTTGAAAATTAGAAATAATTATAAAAATTTTGGGCAAGGTCATTTTTGACCTTGCTCTTTGGAGTTTAAGATGGGAATAGAAACATTAATTTCAGGTTTGCCAGGAACAGCCGCACAGGGAATTATATATGGAATAATGGCACTTGGCATTTTTATTACATTTAAATTATTAAATTTCGCAGATTTGTCTGTTGATGGTTCATTTGCTACAGGTGGAGCAGTGGCTGCTATGGTTATCATTTCAGGAAAATCATGGATTCTGGCTATTACTCTGGCATTTGTGGCTGGAGCATTAGCAGGAATGATTACAGGTGTTTTGCACACTATTTTTGGTATTCCAGATATATTAGCTGGAATACTTACTCAGCTTGCCTTGTATTCAATTAATCTTCGAATTACGAGAAACCAGCCAAATACACCTATCTCTGTAGATAAATACAATTTGGCAGTTTCTTTGAGATACAAAGAAGATGCTTTGGTTACAGTATTTGTTATGGCCGTAATTATTATTGCTATAATGTATTGGTTCTTTGGAACGGAGATGGGGTCTGCAATTAGAGCAACAGGAACAAATCCTGCTATGTCAAAAGCCCAGGGAATCAATGTTAATTTTATGAAGGCACTTGGTCTTGTTATTTCAAACGCATTAGTTGCATTTGCGGGTGCATTAAGTGCTCAGTTTAATGGTAATGCAGATGTTAATATGGGACGTGGCGCCATTGTCATTGGTCTCGCTTCTATTATTATTGGTGAAGTAATCTGCAATGCAATATTTAAGAAGAGAAGAAATTTTGTACTTACACTTTCTTTTGTTGTATTTGGTGGAATACTATACTATTTATTTATTGCAATTGTGCTGTGGTTGAAGATGCCTGCAAACGATATGAAGTTGTTTACAGCAATTATAGTTGCGGTATTCCTTGCAGTACCATATTTAAAGAATAAGGCAAACAGTTCATTTAGAAAGGCTGCCAGAAGAGGAGGAAAGGAAAATGCTTAATGCTTTTAATCTACAAAAGACCTTCAATCCTGGCACTATAAATGAAAAGGTTGCGTTAGCTGGTGCCACACTTAATCTTGAAGAAGGTGAATTCTGCACAGTAATCGGTGGAAATGGTGCAGGAAAATCTACATTCTTAAATGCTGTCGCTGGTGTATGGCCAGTAGACGGTGGAAGCATCACAATCGATGGAATCGATGTTACAGGACTTCCAGAACACAAGCGTGCCAAGTATCTTGGAAGAGTATTTCAGGATCCGATGACTGGAACAGCAGCAAATATGCAGATTGATGAGAATATGGCCCTTGCAGCCCGCCGTGGAAAATCAAGAGGCCTTGGCTGGGGTGTCACACGTTCGGAACGTGCACGCTACCACGAAATGCTTAAAGAATTAGATTTAGGATTGGAAGACAGACTTACAGCAAAGGTTGGACTCCTTTCATGAGGTCAGCGTCAGGCTCTTACACTTCTTATGGCAACTATCCAAAAGCCTAAGCTTCTTCTTTTAGATGAGCATACTGCGGCACTTGATCCTAAGACTGCAGCCAAGGTACTTGAAATTACTGATATGCTTATAAAGGAACACGGACTTACAGCTATGATGGTTACACATAATATGCGTGATGCCATCAATTATGGTAATAGACTTATTATGATGAATGAAGGTCGTGTAATCCTCAATATTAGTGGTGAGGAAAAGAAGAATCTCACAATCGAAGATCTTCTCCACAAATTTGAGGAAGTATCAGGAACAGAATTCACTAATGATACAGAAATCCTTTCTAAATAAAATAAGGTTGAGAACCTCCAGTTTTACATCAAAACTGGAGGTATTTTATTATTATTCTATTAAAAAAGTATTAAAAACATTACTTTTACGACGTTTTATGATAAATTAGTATCGTACAAAATTAATTACGATGCGGAGGCAGATGTGAACGAAAATAATAACAACCAGAATGGTGGAGATAAGAAGAATAATCGTCAGCCTTTTTATACATTAGGAATTCTTGTGCTTATTGCGCTTTTCTTTACAAGCATGATGTATAAGGGCTCTAGTTCTAGCAATAATCAGGAAATCACTTACACAGAATTCCTGCAGTTGGTAGAAGAAGATAAGGTAGATAGTGTTACCTTCAAGGATGATGTTATTAACATTGAATTGAAGGAAGGGGTGACCTATGGTGTCTCAGAGGAAGATGCTGCAAAGCTTAAGCAGCTTTATGAGGCCACAGGACAGAGCACAAAGTCTACATTATACACAGCTTATATTGGCATAGAAGATAAAGATTTAATGCCATTATTGAAGAAGCACAATGTAGAAATCGACGGTACTATCCCAGATTCTACAGCTGCTATCATATACAACATTTTATCATTTGTTCTTCCATTAGTATTGCTTTGGGTAATCCTGGGCTATCTTATGTAGAAGATGGGCGCAGGCCCTATGGGCGTTGGTAAGTCTAATGCCAAGCTTTACAACATGGAAAAGGCTACAGGTGTGACATTTAAGGATGTTGCTGGTCAGGACGAGGCTAAGGAATCAGTGCAGGAAATGGTAGATTTCCTCCACAATCCTAAGAAATATACAGAAATTGGTGCGAAGCTTCCAAAGGGAGCCCTTTTAGTAGGCCCTCCTGGAACAGGTAAGACACTTCTTGCAAAGGCAGTTGCTGGTGAGGCAGGAGTTCCATTCTTCTCACTTGCAGGTTCTGATTTCGTAGAGATGTTCGTTGGTGTCGGTGCATCACGTGTTCGTGACCTTTTCAAAGAGGCACAGAAAGTGGCACCATGTATTGTGTTCATCGATGAGATTGACGCCATCGGTAAGAGCCGTGATGCTCATTATGGCGGCGGTAACGACGAGCGTGAGCAGACACTTAACCAGCTTCTTTCAGAGATGGATGGTTTTGATTCAAACAAGGGTCTTCTCATTCTTGCAGCTACAAACAGACCAGAGGTGCTTGATAAAGCCCTCCTTCGTCCAGGTCGATTCGATAGACGTATCATCGTAGATCGTCCAGATCAGAAGGGACGTCTTGAAATCCTCAAGGTACATGCAAAGGATGTCAAGATGGACGAGTCAGTTGATTTGGATGCACTTGCACTTGCTTCAGTTGGTCTTGTAGGTTCAGACCTTGCAAATATCATCAATGAGGCAGCCATCCTTGCAGTTAAGGATAAGAGAAAGTTTGTAAATCAGAAAGATTTATTCGAAGCCTTTGAGCTTGTTGCAGTAGGCGGCAAGGAAAAGAAAGACAGAGCTATGAGCGAGAAGGAACGTCGTATCGTTTCTTACCACGAAGTTGGACACGCTCTTGTATCTGCACTTCAGAAGGATTCTGAGCCAGTACAAAAGATTACAATCGTTCCACGTACAATGGGCGCACTTGGATACACACTTCAGACTCCAGAGGAAGAAAAGTTCCTTGAAACAAAGGACGAGCTCATTGCAAAGATTGTCACATATATGGGCGGTCGTGCTGCTGAGGATATCAAGTTTGGCTCATTTACATCAGGAGCAGCAAACGATATCGAAAATGCTACAAAGATTGCCAGAGCAATGGTTACAAGATTTGGTATGTCTGAGAAGTTTGGCATGATGGGACTTGCTACAGTTGAGAGCCAGTATCTCGATGGAAGAGCATCTCTTATCTGCGGCGAGAACACAGCAGCTCAGATTGATGATGAAGTTCTCAAGATGATTACTGATGCTTATGCAAAAGCTAAGGAGCTTCTTGAAGAAAATATGGAAAGTCTTGATAAGATTTCTGAATATCTTTTTGAACATGAGACCATTACAGGTAAGGAATTCATGAAGATTTTCCGAGAGATTAAGGGCTTACCAGATCCAGATGCTGAAAAGGAGAAAGAATCTTCAGACCAGCAGTCTAACCAGGAAAACATTTTTGAAGAAGATCCAAATAATGTTGTTTCAGATAATATTTTTGATGAGTAATTTATGGTAACAGAACAAGATTTAAGTAAACTCCCGGACCAACCGGGAGTTTATCTAATGCACGGAAAAAATGACGAGATAATTTATGTGGGCAAGGCGCTCTCTTTGCGCAACCGAGTTCGTCAATATTTTCAACCAAGTCATGATGAGGGCTTGAAAAAGAAGCAGATGGTTCAGAATATAGATTATTTTGAATTCATCGTTACTGATTCCGAAATGGAAGCCCTTATTTTGGAGTGCAATCTAATAAAGGAATATCGTCCGAAATATAACACTATGCTTCGAGACGATAAAACCTATCCTTACATCGAAGTAACTCTTACAGAAGCATACCCACGAGTTCTTTTCTCAAGAAAATTAAAAAAGAATGGTAGCAAATTTTTCGGTCCGTTCACATCAGCAGGAGCTGTTCACGACACTATTGATTTGGTGCAGAAACTTTATAAGATCCGTACCTGCAATCAAAAGCTTCCTGAAAATTTTGGTAAGAACAGACCATGCCTGAATTATCATATCGGCCAGTGCCTAGCGCCTTGTCAGGGTAATGTGGACAAGGAAGAATATAGAAAAAATGTTGATAAGGTAATTGAGTTCTTGGACGGAGATTATTTCGACACACTGAAAGATTTGGAAGAAAAAATGTATGCCGCTTCTGAGGAAATGGATTTCGAAAAGGCTGCACTTTATCGCGATTTAATTGAGTCTGTCAAAGCGTGTGCTGGTAGGCAGAAGGCCACTCAGCTTGATGGTGAGGATAGAGATATTAT
>JAFYYE010000458.1 GCA_017557715.1 Pseudobutyrivibrio sp. | reverse complement strand
AACTATTACTGAGTGCGTACCAGCTCCTCCAATAGGAAGAGCTGTACCATTAAGGTGGCCAAGTGCGGTCTGAATGTACTCATCAAAAGTACCATGCATTATCGGAAGCTTAAGATTAATCTTAGGCACCGACAAATATCCCATTACTCCATCCCCATTAAGATTCAACACTGAATAATATTCAGAATCCAAAAACTGTTCTGTAGCATTGATTGCATCGCCATCTGCTCCTGTGGCGAAAGCGTCGGTTCCAATGGCATTTTCATATATTGTTTCGTTAAATGCTCTGGCCGCTGCCCATTGGGCACTATAATCCGCTTTCGTAAGCTCAGTGACTGAATTTTCATAGTTGTCAATCAGCCTGCTTTGAACATAGTTGTTCCATTCATTAGAAATGGTTGGATAAGATAAAGATCCTATTCCACCTACAAACAGTAATAGAATTATGATTTTAATTATCCACTGTTTCACTTTCATTTGCCCTCTTATTATGTAACCTGTCAAATGTGTACAATAACAAAATAAAAGCTGCTACTATTGCAAGTCCCACGATTACCCAAAGCAGGTAATTAGTGTGAAGACTAACCATACCAAATGTTGGTGTCTTTGCCTCTGCAAGAAGTTCTGGTGTGTAAGCTACTCTGTGACCTCTTACCATAAGGCGCTGAGTGTTTACACCGTATGGTGTACATGTAATCAATGTACATAAATCCTGATCTGGCTCCACCTCTAAAAGAGATGTATCATCTGGCTCTACCACGTCAATGGAATCCACTTCATAAGCGTAATATTCATCCATAATTATGATAAAGAAATCCTCGCCAAGCTTTACTCTATCCAAATCAGTAAAAAGGGTGGCACTTGGTAAACCTCTGTGGGCAGATAACACTGAGTGTGTGCTAGGCCCACCTACTGGAAGAGATGACCCCTCCAAATGCCCTACTCCAATCTCCAAAACATCTTCATTTGTCGTGTGGAAGATTGGAAGCTTTACGTTGATTGATGGAATCTGAATATATCCCATTATTCCATCACCATTAGCATTAAGGATACTCATGTATCTTTCATCTACACCATTGGCCTCTGCTTCCGCAAAGGAATCTGGCAAAATACTAGGAAGTAAATCCTGATTGTACTGGTAAGCCTTTTCAAGCTCTGCCTCAGCATTAACGGTTCCTTCCTCAATTGCTGTTGAAATTGCTTCCTCGTAATTATTTACAAGAGTGGTCTGAACATGATTATTCCATGTGTTTGCCACAAGTGGATACAGCAGCAAAGACAAACCAGCAATCATCAAAGCACCTATTCCGATTAATTTATAATATTTTTTCAAAAATGCTTTCATCTGTCTCCTGGCCTCTCTTTAATGCTGCCCGCCCCGCCGATTTTACGGCGGAGCACAGCATATACTTCTCATATTGAGAGTTATCTTAACATAAAAATATGTCCAATTAGTTTACAGAACCCTTCTTCTTTGTTGCAAAGTAAAGAGCTGCTGCTACAACCATAAGAACTACACCGAGTACTGTGAAAAGTGTTGTACCCATACCACCAGTGAATGGAAGTGATGAAAGTGTTGTATCTGCTACGTTGTACTGGAATGCCCAAGAAGTCTTATCGCCTTCTGTGTGCTGTACAGTATTTGTAACCTTATTCTCTGATGTTAATAACTGATATCCAGTAGGAGCCTTTGTCTCAAGTACTGTATAAACAACATCCTTATCAAAGCCCTTTGCTTCAGCGAAACCATCTTCATTTGTCTTTAATACATTTGCATCATTCTTTGCCTCGTCAAGGTCTGTTGTCCAACCAACAAGAGTCTTGTTCTCATCTAAAAGAGCATACTCTGTCTTGTTGCCTGTGTGCTTTACAACAACAAACTCAGCATCTGGAAGCATTGCACCCTTATCTCCAGTCTTTACGATTTCGATAGCAACTGTGTAAGAGTCAACTGTCTTGATGTGCTTCTCGTCATCATACTTGTGACCATTTACTTCTGGGTAAGCCTTGTTGGCTACGTGAATCTCTTTAGCTGTAGCTAAGTACTTAAGCTCAACAACCTGATTTGCTTTTGAGTTTGTAGCTGTTACTAATTCTGAAAGATCTACTGTGAATGACTTCTTATCATCAGAAAGCTTTACAGCGCCATCCTTTAATGTGATTGCATCACCAGCAAGAGTAGCTGTAACTACAAACTTACCATCTGTAAGCTTGTACTCTGCACCTGTAATAGAATCATGCACCGCAAATCTAAGACCATTCTCAGCAATCTGCTTTCCTTCTGGAACGTAAGGAACTGTAGCCTTAACTGTGTACTCAATATCCTTGCCAATCTCAACATATTCGTCTTCTGTCTTGATAGTCTTGTCTACCTTAGCTGGCTCCTTCTTTGCTGTCTTATCGCTAAGAACTGCATTATTAGCAATATCTTCTAATGAAACATAGTAAGCCATTGGATTGTAGCTATAAAGCTCCTCAGCACCTGCTTTTGTCTGAAGCTTTACCACATAAAAACCTGGCTCAGTAACAGTAAACTCTGTACCTGTTGCCTTGTTTGTAGCTGGAAGGTTCTCAAGTGCTCCCATTCTTGTGTACTCGTCAAAATCTCCCTTTGTGAGCTTCTCGATGATTGTCTGCTCATCTTCGTTTCCAAAAGCCTTAGCATAGCTTGGATCCACGAAGCTCCAACCTGTTTTTACTGTTGTATCAGCCTTGATAATCTGCTCATAGAAAACATCGGCTTCTTCAGCATTGTTAATTTTGATTGTAGCACCGCCTGTGCTCTCCGCAGCAAAAGCTGTTACGCTCATTGCCATCATCATTACCGCTGCAAGTAAAGTAGCGATAACCTTCTTGAAATTCTTCATTTCATTTTTCTCCTTTTATTTTAAAATTTTTTTATTTTTATATAACAACAGTGTCGCCCCAATCATTAATAGCACTCCACTGATTGTATAAAGGTAGAAGCCTCTTCCTCCTGTTTCCGGAAGAGTGTATGCAATTATATCAACTGCCTGGAATAAAACCTCTTCCCCAATTAACACCGATGAATTATCAGTATTGTTTAATACTGAAAACTCATTTGTAACTGTGTCAATTTCACTTCTGTTATTAGAAGAATTAACAGTGAGGACATAGCTTGAACGCTGCCCCTCAATAGGTTTTATTTCAATTGTGAAAACCTCATCACTTAATCCATAGCCCGCAGGTGCTTTTGTCTCCTTCAGATAATATGTGCCCACGCCCATACCATCTATTAGCATGGCACTGTAAACACCATTTTCATCTGAAGATGAAAGCACTCTATAGGATGTAGTGAAATCTTCACTAGTTGATACCAAATACTCTGCGCCAGCAAGCTTTGTGCGCTTTACTTTTCCACCAATTTTGTCAAAGTACATATATGCATCTACAACATTTACCTTGTATACTGCCTCTGCTGTACGACTGTCGACATTATCAAGCTCTGGGCTGTAATCCTTTGTGAGGTAATACCCCTTAGCCATATCATTAGAATCAGGGGAAGTAACATCACCTGTTACTATCTCAGGCACTCTTTCATCGTAAGATTTTGCCTTGTAGCTAACTATGAGCCTGTAAACATATGCATCATCCCCAAGATGATTTGCCTTTACCAGATTTTCCACTGATGGAGCTTCCTTGGCATGATTTTCTTTTATCAATCTGACCTGAATAGTTCCAACATTATCTGTTGTATTTACGTAAGCATATGGGATGCTAAAAGTCCCACCGTTAAGAAGCGTTTCCGCTGTTATATGCTCCTTAATGATATTCGCAAGCACACCCATATCTGAGGATGTAAGGCTATTTAAAAGCTCATTTATAGCCTCCACCTGAGAATAACTGTCGTATAAAAGAATGGTAGTCTCATCTCCAACCAACTCAAAATCTAAAAGCTTTACATTGACTGTTGGCTCTTCAAATTTATAGAAGGTATCATCAACTGTAAGACCTGAAGCAGGTGTATTTGTAGTGATAACATTTCCACCCATGAAATCAGCCTTTGCCTGAAGTTGAATTGTCTTCATCCATGAATTAAGCTCGTCTACTTCCCACTTAACTCCAATCAGATTTCCAGCATCATCATAAATTCCATCTCCTCCGTATAAGGAAGGCTCTCCCACCAATTCAAATCGGCTGTCGATGTAATCTACAACTGTTCCTGCTTTTTTAGTAGTAACAATGTAATAGTTTGTGATAGTCTCAGTAACCTTTTTGAAGGTCTCATAAAGCTCTGCCGATGTAGATGTGTAGTAATACTGAGCAGCTGAAGTTGCTGAAAGTAAAACCTTATCTACTGTAGTGGTGTGCTGCTGATTTGTCTCAACATCAAGACCAATACTCATGCAGGTAACCTGCTGATTTCGAAGGTTATTAACACTATCTGTCAATGAATTAATAACGTCAATTGCTGATACTGTAGGACATCCATCTGATACCAGCACTGTATATTTGCTATGTGAAGATGATGAATCAAATGAATTCACTACCTGAGCTAATCCCTTGTCCTGAGATGTTCCAGAACCGATTTTGTTAGCAAGTGAAGTGGAGTCATTTCTTTCACCATTAATAATTTTTGTAAGCTTCTCGATACCTGCGTCATCAAGCTTTGTAAGTGGTGCCAGCTGACCTGCAGCAGTATTAAAGAAAACAATACCGATTCGGCTTCTTTCGTTAATATCTCCTACAGTCTGAACAAACTCAGTCATCTGTCTTTGAAGACTTGATAATCTGGTGACTTTTCCACCCGATGGTGAAGTATAGAAAGTGCCTACCTCATAACCTGTAGTGTTTCTGGTGCTCTTTCCGTATCTATACTTATACTCTGTATTCCACCATGATCTAGTAGTCTCAACTATAAGCTCATTTTTTTCTCCAGGACCACCGTACTGATTCTTTGCCTTCGCTGATGAAGAATCCACGTACTCCCATCTATTGTTCTGATAGTTGTATGTGACTTCATAGCAGGTACATCTATCACCATCACCGATGAAGTAATATGTGTTACCTGGCACAAGTGCACTGGTTCCTCTATCTACTTCCTGTAAATCCCCTGGGAAGTACATTGAGTATGTGGCATCAACAACAAGCATTACATCTACTGGTGCAGGTACTGTCTCCTGCTTAGGTACATACTTAACACCTGTAACATCTGCAAAAAGATTAATATCGTATATACGATTATTCCAATCTGCCACATTAGCTGTTTTAGAATATCTAGCCTCTACGTTATATGTAGATATCACCTCTTCTGGCTGAGGCTCTGGCTCTGGCTTCACATTAAAGTTGTATTTTACTTTACAGTTGGATGCCATAGCGCCACGCTCTAAATAGAAAAATGATAAAGTGTGAGTGCCAGCCACGAGAGCTTTTTTACCTGACTCCACATCGCCGTAGCCCAGTACATCTGTATAAAGATTGTGAGTCTCCTGAGCTCTGTCTATATCCTTTTTTTCGTTGTATGCGTAATTGACAACGCATTCACCTGTATTGAAATCTATTGAACCTTCAACAGTCTGATGGATACCACCCATATCAAGAGCAAGTCTTCCATCTATATAAACCCAAACATCATCATCCCCTGCGAACTCAAAAACTGTGCCATCTGGATTTTCATTAATATTAAAATAGGTCTGAAAATCCATTCCAAAATGTTTATTTTCAGTTCCAAGCGGCCAAAAGCCTTTGTTGTAATCGCTTGACTTTGAAAGCTCTATCTTTGCTTCGTCGCGTTTATAGGTGTAGGAATTATTGATTGTAGAATCTAAAACGTAATATCCATCTTCTTTATAGAATGGAATCTTAACGCCTCGATAAGCTACAGTGTCATCCTCCAAGGTTGCTGTGAAATCACCTGGATTATATGCAAAAAGCTCATCATCTGGATCAAACACATTTGCAAAAGCATAGTTAAATGCAGGAAGATTATTCTCTAGTCGGTCTCCTACAATGCCCTGAAATGCTGTTTGTGTACCATAACCTAATCCATCAGTGTCACAATCGTTCCATTTGTCCCCTGACTGTCCACCTGTTGTGAATTTCAGCGCACCATTTTTGCTATCAGATGATTCCATAGTCTTTTGATTTACATAGTCCTTTTCATAATCGAAAAGATTTCCGTAAACATACTCTACGTCATCACTCTCAGGTGAACTGCTGTAAACCATGTAGACTTTTGTAGAATTATCCTTGGATGGTTTTTCCAAAAGATTATCCCAGCCCTTACCATCTTTCTTAATTGCGTACCAATAATTGCTGGCCTTTTCATCCTTAGGATTGTAGCTTATGTTCCAAATGGCTTCCGAATCCTTGTAATTGGCTGAAGTATAAGTGCCAACATAAGTGTAACCAGTAATATGTGGTGCAAAGGATTTGAAATAATCCTCCCCAAAACCGTACTCATTTCCTGATAGGTTTCTGCCTGCCTCACCGGAAGTATCAAGCTTCTTTTCTTTGATGGTTTCCTTTGTAACAATTGGCTGACCATTTTCATCTACAATGCAAACATCTGCAGTAGCTGTGTGCTTTTCTTCCTGCCAGTTACCATACTTGTGCTCGTTATCACCATACCAAACCTTAGTGGCCCAGGCCCAATTAATGTAGCCGATTCGATAGTAGGAATTGCCATCGCCTGCAACCGTATATACGGATGTGTTTTTATCAACTGACAAAAGCTTCATTT
Source organism: Pseudobutyrivibrio sp. (assembly GCA_017557715.1). Classification (GTDB taxonomy): domain Bacteria; phylum Bacillota; class Clostridia; order Lachnospirales; family Lachnospiraceae; genus Pseudobutyrivibrio. Next base: position 5,404 of record JAFYYE010000458.1, on the reverse strand, counting down.
CCTTAAGACCTAATGGGTCTGCATCCTCAGCATCTTCATCTACATCAGTTTCTTTTTGGGACTTAGATTCTGATTTAGCCTCTGATTTTGATTCTGATTCAGCCTCATCTACATCAGCCTTTTTAGTCTCTTTATTCTCTTTTTTTACTTCTTCTTGGATAGTTTTTTTATTTGAATTTTCTTCTTCAGATTTTGTTTGTGTCTCGTTTAGATTAGTTGATTTTTCTTCAGAATTAGAATTTTTAGTACCGGCTTCCGTGCCGCTTGCTATCTCCCGTTCATGGCCACCACCATCCGTGCCAGTGGCATACCCCACAATCTGGGAGGACATCAGCATCGCTATCGAAAGACTACCGCACAGTACTCTCCTCAAGATAGGATAATATTTCATTAACTTCTACTCCTTGAAAATGTAGTCACAAAGATTCGCAAAATGGAAATATGAAGAAAATGTTTTCAAATTGTGTTCATTTTGTGTCTATTCTGTGTCCAAGAAGTATAGTATGCCTATTTTTCGCGCAATTAAAGACCTTTGGCAATAACTATTGAATTTTGGCAAAAAATAATCTAGTCCGTTGAGGACTAGATTATTAATAAGTTAATTAAATTATCATTTTAAAAACATATAACTTTATTCACAATTATTTTCTCTTTTTATCAATTCGATTTACACGCTTTCTCTCCATCATGTGAAGAGTAATTAAAATGATAAAGATAACTGCAAATACAATGGCAATTACTACAATGAGCATTCTGATATATCTGTTGAAAACTGTTTCCCCCTTCTTAGGGACATCCTCTGGCTCAATATCCACTATGCCCTTTGGTGTCTCGTCTTCGCCAATAGTAACTGTGCCGGCATCACCTGAAGCATCATCAGCTCCTGCACCTTCATCTGAAGCATCACCAGCTTCAGTGCTTGCAGTCTGGATTCTGTTATTTCTAACACCAGAATCATTTGTAGTATTGTTGCTTTCTCTTCTGTTATTTACAACGGTAGTTCCAGGATTTGTTCTGGTACTAACAACAGGTTCTCCATCTACATACTCATAGCTATAAGTATATTTTGTTGGACCATTAACAATCTTTGTAACTACATTCTCGACTATCTTCTCATTGATAATCTCTGTAGGCTCCGTATATACGAACTTAAATTCCTGCCCCTCAGTTGTAAGCTGTGCTTCAATAGTTTCCTTGTCAGGTGTGTAACCCTTTACATGCTCTGCAGCTACCTTAACAGTCTCGCCCTTTCCTGCATATAAAGTTACAGGTGTGGCTATGTCATTTCCCTTTGAATCAACATATTTAACGTTGTAGGCAATAACTGAGCCAATACCAAAGGCTACAATATAGGTTTCATCCTCATTAAATGCAATATCACCTTTGTAAAGATCATCTGCACCTGAACGTCTGAATCCTTTTTTGTAGAACTCATCACCCTTGATATCTACAGTGCCAAGAATCTGTGCCTGTGTGTAAGACTCAGTGGCAGGTGCTGTAATAGTAAGCTTGTCCTTTGCTGCATTTACCTGATACTTAGCAGCGCTATACCCCTCTAAGCCTGCTACTTTTGTTTCATTAAATGTAGCATCTTTATTATTTCCAAGAGAAATAATAACAGTATATTCAGCTGCGCCCTCAGCCTGAACTGTCACCGCGCTGGTCATTATTATCGTAAATACGAAAACAAGGCTTAAGAAGAAGCCTAATACTTTCTTTAATGAGTTCATCTAGGCTACCCCCTTATTCTTTTTGTTTTTCACAGCTATTGCTGCTGCCCAAACTATTAAGCACATTCCAGCAATGAACATTACCGCACAAACAGCTGATGGAAGAATAGAATCTCCTGTTTTTACACCTGCAAGTGGTACATTGTCATCATCGATTGTGATGCCAAGTGGTGTATCTGTATCATCTATTTGCACAAGTGTAGTTCCATTATCAAGTTTCTTTACAATCTGTTTAACAATAGATCTGGTCTCAGATTCATTTACTTCTTTAGTACGAAAATCATTCTTTATGACTTCTTTCTCCACAACTTTGTTGTTCTCATGCTGAGACTCTGTTTCTGCCTTGAAGAAGAAGTTCAAATCAGCTGCCTTTGCGCCATACTGATTTAACTGAGAATCACCATCCAAAGTAATTGAAACAGTAACCTTGCCTGAGCCACCAACTGGAATCTTTCCCAAAGAAAAATATGTTCCTTCTTCGCCGCAAACCTGTGCCAAACCAATATCATTCTTGTTTGAACCAGCATCTCCACCTACAGTATCACTGTTGAAGATTTCAGTGCCATTATTCTTTATGGTATATCCATATGCACCACCATTATCCTTCTTGCCATCCTCAAGGGACTTAACTACATTGGCATTCATGTAGAATAATGATGCCTCATCAGCTTCATTTTTATAGGTGATAGTGTATTGAATAGTGTCACCTGGCATTGCACCAGTGATTTTCGTATAATCTGTGGCATAGGTGGATGAAAAATCTACCTCACTCTTGCCACCATATGTAACTGTCCAACCCCGGTCAATTGTTTCTGCACTAGCGTAAATCTTTGCGCTTGATACCCCTACTACTACAAGAGTAAGAGCAATCGCTAAATTTAATAATCCCTTTTTCATCTCTTACTCCCTCCTAAAAAGACTTTCCGTCAATGGAATTCAACTTTCCGTTAGAATCCATGCCGGCTTCAACACCCCATGCGCCATGCATAGCTTCTGCTCCACTGTGTGCCTGAACGGCATCCACTCTCATCTCCACCACAAATGACTTACCATTATAACCGTAAGCACCTGTACTCTCGATAAGTGTTCCTCCTTCAACCGGAGTCTTAGTAATTGTTGTAGTATGGTCGTCCTTGATTCTTCTATCAAAAGTAATACTTTTAACAAAATCAACCGGCTTATTGGCTTCTGTAGTCTGATTTACAGGATTTCTGTAATAATAAACTACTTCCTCGTGAGAATCAGATTCGATAGCTCCCCAACCATCTGCTACATCAAGCTTGATGAGTGTTGGATCTAAGCTGCTATCCTTTTTGTTCTCTTCATCAACCCAATACTTTCTTACTACAACTCTAATATATTCTGGATACTCCCCGTCAGAATCATTTAATACCTGAATTTTTTCTTCATAAGGATTTTCAACCTTAAGAAGCTCAGAGCCTGCTTTTACATTCGCCAATGATTTAAACAAAAGCGCATTTGCAAAATCTTCTGTAGTTCCATCCTCGTGAACTTTTACACCGGCTACATCAACATAATTCTCGCCCTGCTTCTCCTGAAGCTTTGCGCTAATTTTAGCTGTCTGAAACTCTACTGACTCTACTGTAGCTCCCTGAGCCTTCTCGGCTTTTGTGGAACCAAAGGCACTTCCTGCAACAAGGAGTAGACCAGCTGCTAAGATAAATAATGGATTCTTTACATTAAATCTCATCATAACTGCTCACCCCCTATTCCAACTTTCCGTCCCAAACAGGATTACCACCAGCATCTACTGGCGCTGCCTCTTCGACAACCACCACGTTAAAGCTATCAATATCATCTCCGTTTGGATCAATAGTTACAATAAGTTCTGTAGATAACTCGCCAACAGCTAGCTTTTTATCGTAATAATAATATCCGTTTGAAGCATCATAATGCCAATTCTGAGCTACTAAATCTTCATCTTTGGCGCTAACCTTATGTGTACTTCCAGCCAATACCTTTACTCGTCCAAAAACATCCATCTCACCAGTATTCTTGATTGTAATACGCTTCTGAAGTCCCTCGTATTTCTCATCTGGAATGATTTCATATTCGTACTCACCAAGATGTACTGTTGATGTACCTTCTGTTGAATGAGTTGCTGTTAAAAATGCCATTGCAGGCTTTACTGATATTGCTCCAAGCATCAATATGGATGCAGCAATTACTAAATATTTCTTTTTAATCATTATTCTGCACCCCCAATCTTCTTTTCTACTATCTCATATCCGATTTCTTCAATCTTCTTGATAATATTGGTGATGCTTATTGAGCCAATTAATATCTTGTTGTCGTATGTGTTGTTAAATAGTGCCTCAACAGTTTTGTTAGATTCGATTTTCTTAACCTGCTCAACATTTCCATCCTTGGACTTGTAGCTTGCACCAGTATAAATCTCTTTTACTGTTACCTTAGTGCCTGCTGGGAATTCAAGTTTTACAACATCCTTTGTGCCAGGCTTATCGAAATCTACTGCATATACATTACTGTAAGTCTTACCACTCTTTTCGTAGGTTACCTCAAATACAAATGCGGCTGTTCTACCATTTACATAGTAGCTATCAAGATTCTTCTTTATTAACAGCCAGCCTGGATCTGCTGGTGTATTAACGATTCTAGCAACCTTTGGGAAATCCTCAGTAACTCTTTGTCCATTTGCTTGAAGTGACATTGCCTTTGCAGAATCACTCAAGGCTGTGATTGTTTTTTCTTCTACATCACCAGCCTTAACCTTTAGGTCAGCCTGCCAAATAGCTTTGTCTGGAAGCTCATATCCTACTGGAGGATTTGTCTCCATAAAGTAATAGGTCTTATCTATAACTTTGGTTGAGCTTGTAAAGATTCCCATTGAAATACCAGTAAAGATAAATGTACCTGTGAAATCTGATGTAGCCTTGATGCTGTTTCCTGAACCATCCTTTACAGGAATAGTACACTCAGCATCACTGTACAATGTGAATTCAGCACCTTCAAGTGGGTTCTTATTTTCGTCTACCTTATAGCCATCAAAGTCGATATCTACAGGAGATTCCTTTACAAAGTTGTAGCTAATTCTGCAATTTGAACGAGAACCGCCTCGCTCAAAGTAAACAACTGTAAGCTTATGAGAATCCTGACTAAATGCACTGCGGCTTGTGCCCAGTGTGTCGTAGATATTCTGATTTCCAAGGCCCTTTACTTCGTAACAGGTCTCATCATCAGAGAATGTCATCTTACTCTGGTAATCACCCTGAATTAAAATCTTTCCAGATTCAAAATCAATCTGTCCCTTTACTGCATGATGAATACCACCTAAATCAAGAACTAATTTTCCATCGATGTAAACGAATACATCATCATCACCTGAGAACTTGAAAACTGTAGGCTTGTCATTAGTTCTTCCATTTTCGTTGATTTTAAAGGTAAGAGGTAAAACCATTCCGAAGTGATTATCATCTCCAAATGGTCGGTACTCTTTTTTGCCAGATGTTGGAACTAAATTCTTGAAATCAGAAGAAAGTTCGTATCTGCTTGTCTCAGTATCTAATGTCCAATAACCATCAGTATCTTTTCTGAATTCCACGCCTACATTTGAATGATAATCACTAATGTAGTCGTATGCTGAATCAGTGCTGCTATAATCGTCTGAGCTTGGGAATGGAGCCTTTCCTGTT
>JAFYYE010000457.1 GCA_017557715.1 Pseudobutyrivibrio sp. | reverse complement strand
GGTGAGCCACTTCGCCCATTGAAGGACATTGCTTCCGGTGGTGAAATGAGTCGAATAATGCTTGCGATTAAAACTGTTCTTGCTTCTGGTGGTGGAATAGATACACTTATTTTTGATGAAATTGATGCTGGTATTTCAGGACGTACTGCCCAGGCAGTTTCAGAGAAGCTTGGGGCTGTTGCATCTAATCATCAGGTTATTTGTATCACACATCTTCCTCAGATTGCAGCTATGGCTGACACTCATTTCCTTATCGAGAAGAGTGTAGAGAATGGACATACAATTTCAGGTATCAAGAAGCTTCTTGGAGACGAGACTGTTGATGAGCTTGCTCGCATGCTTGGTGGTAGTGCTATTACTGAGGCTGTTATGACTAATGCTAAGGAAATGAAAGATTTGGCAAGAAGTTATAAAGAAAGAGCTTGATTAAATTATTAAAGATGATATAATGGGGTCTGCATGCTTGGCATGGAGACTTTTTCGTTTTATTTTCCCATTTGAACTGTGTCATTTTAGTGGAGGCTAAATGGCATACGAAAAATTTAATAAGAATATTATCTTTAAGCTTATAAATAAAGATAAAAATACAGAGCTACTGAAGACAGTTCCCCATAAGGAATATTTAGATTTAGCAGTGATTTTTTACGTTGTATTGTCTAAAGATGATGAATCTTTGAAATGTAAGCTAATTACTAATGAGATTTTTAGGGATTGGGTTGCCACTGTGGATATGCTAATGGAAGATGCAGTGGAAAATACACCTAGATTATTAGGCTTAAAGATTCGTGGAATATTAACTACTTTAGCAGATATTCTTCATGACGACGATTTTAAAGCAGTGGCAGAGGAAGAGGATTCTGATTTACCATTGTATGTTGTAACAAACAGAAATTCTATGCACGGGGCAGCAGTTCTTCTGTATAGAGATTTGCTTAAGGCTTTTGCAGCCCGAAAGAAATCAGACGTATATATCATTCCATGCTCAATTCATGAGCTTATAATGATTCCAACTGTGGAATGTCCAGGTATAGACCCTCAAGAACTAAAAAACTTGATTTATTATGTAAACCGCAACGAATTGAGGGAGGACGAATTCCTCTCCGATAACTTGTATTTTTACGACGTCGTAAAGGATGAAATCACTATTGTAGATTAAGATTAAAAAAGCTGGTAGCTATCAATCTCTTAGAATTACTCAAGGAGAGCTTTCTTCAGCTCGACGGAGTAATTACTAAGGATTGAGAGCGTAACCAGCGTTTAATAGTTTTAGTATGCTTTTAATTTCTTCCACAAGGTTGTGGTGTAATCAAGTGTTTCTTTGTCGTAGGCTTCATAAAGCTTGCAACGACCCAAGGTTTCTTTGGTTGGAAATACAGTCTCGTCAGCGAGAGTTTTTTCATCCTCATGCTGAGCGACCTTTGTGTTTGGAGTAGCATACCAAACATATTCAAAGTTTTCTGTAGCAGCTTTTTCTTCACACATGAAGTCTATCCATTTCATTGCAGCATCATAGTGCTTGCAAGTGCGAGGCACAAACCAGGAATCAATCCAAAGATTACCACCTTCATTAGGAACAATGTAATCCAAGTCATCATTGTATTCCATACCCATGGCAGCTTCGCCAGAATAGCATACAGCCATTGCAGCATCTTCAGAAATCATACATTCATAAGTTTCGTCCTGGAGATACGCATATACGTATTTCTTTTCGTCACACAAAAGCTTATAAGTGTTTTCAAGCTCTAGCTTGTCAGTAGTGTTAATGTCATATCCTAGCTTTTTCTGGGCAACCATAAATGCATCACGTTGTGAGTTAATCATAACGATGCGATTTTTGTATTCTGGATTCCAAAGACAATCCCATGAAGAAACAGTATCTTCATCCACCATATTAGTATTGTAAAGAATACCAACTGTTCCGTAGAAATATGGAACGGTATACTTATGGCTAGGATCGAAAGCTGCAGAAGCTTCTATAATATCAGGATTTATGTTTTTATAATTTGGAAGAGAGTTGTAATCTACAGGAATCAACTCACCTTCCTGACGAAGAGTTTCAATCATGTAGTCAGATGTGCAGATAACATCGTAATTGATAGAACCTGCTTTGTACTTGGCATACATATCTTCAACAGATTCGTATTCCTCATACTTTACCTTAATTCCAGTTTCTTTCTGAAATCTTTTTAGAACATCTGCTTCAATATATTTTCCATAATTTAAAACAACAAGTGTATCCGTAGCATCAGCATCGGATCCACATCCTGTAAAGCTAAGGATAGGAGTAATTCCAAAAACTAAAACACTAAGAAGGCTCATAAATTTCTTTTTCATTATTTTGTCTTGGCCTCCTTTCGTACATCCTTTTTAAAGTTCATTACAAGCAAAAGGATAAATGCTAATAAGAACAGGATAGTAGATAGGGCATAAAGCTCTGACTGAATACCTTTTCTAAGCTGTGTGTAAAGCATTGTAGAAAGGGTGTTAACACCAGCCCCTTTTGTAAAATATGTGATTGTAAAGTCATCAAGTGACATAGTAAGTGCCATTAAAAATCCTGATAAAACACCAGGGAATATTTCAGGCCAAACTACTTTATAAAAAGCGTACATAGGTGTAGCACCTAAATCCATTGCAGCTTCGTAGCATGCCTCTGAAAGTGATTGTAATCTAGGAAGTACGTTAAAGATTACATATGGCACTGAAAATGCGATATGAGCAAGCACAACTGAAAATTCTCCAAGTGGTGTAAATCTTGTGAAGAGAAGCATCAGTGAAATACCTGTAACAATATCTGCGTTTAACAGAGGAATATTTGTGGCACCAAGCATTATGGCAGCATGTCTTTTCTTCATATAATGGATTCCAATAGCGGCTGAAGTGCCAAGTATTGTAGCCAGTATTGAAGATGAAAGCGTAATTCTGATTGTAGTACCAAGGGCACCCATAATATTGTCGTTAGAGGTGAGGTTCATGTACCACTTAAGAGTAAATCCTCCCCAAACTGTGCGGGACATTGAGTCGTTAAAGGATAAAACAATCAAAACCAAAATTGGCGCATAAAGGAACAAAAATACAAGTCCAAGATAGAGATATGATGCGCCTTTTTTAACGTTTGTCATACAAGCATACCTCCATTCTCAGATTCATCTACTTTGTTCATGATAGACATAGATAGAAGTACAAATATCATAAGTATTATTGAAAGGCCAGAGCCTAAATTCCAGTTTCTGGCAAGAGTGAATTCCTGCTCAATAACATTTCCGATAAGAAGAACTTTTCCACCGCCCAAAAGATTTGAAACTACAAATGATGATAGGGCAGGCACAAAAACCATGATAATACCGGAAATAATACCGTCTTTTGAAAGAGGCACTGTAATTTTAATAAATGTGGTCCACCAATTAGCACCTAAATCTGCTGCAGCCTCTACAACCTGATCATTTATCTTTGATAATGCGTTGTAAATAGGCAGAATCATATATGGTAAGAAATCGTAAACCATACCAAGAGTAACAGCAGTCTTTGTATAAAGGATGTGAACTGTAGGAAGGCCAATTGCTGATAAAATGCTATTAAGTATTCCATTGTTTGAAAGGATGATTTGCCATGCAAGAATACGTAGCATGAAATTCATCCACATAGGTAAAATGAAAAGGAATACAACAAAGCCCTTGTTTGAGATCTTAAGGTTGTGCAAAATGAGCGCAACAGGATAAGCAATAATCAGGCAGATTATTGTTGTAACAAAAGCAACTTCGATGGATAACCAAAGAGATTTGAGATGTACTGCATCTGTTATTGCAAAAAGGTTTGATAAAGTGAAGCCTCCAGCGTCATTTGTCAGGGCATATCCTAATATGTAGAAAAGTGGAAGTATAGTGCAAATCAGTACCCAGACTGCATATGGGGCTGCAAGGAAGCTTGTTCTAAAGCGATTAATCATCTTCCTTCATTACCTCCTCATCCTCTGACTCAGGTTTATTCATAATTTGGATATTAAATGGTATTACATTTAATGAAACTTTCTGTCCAACTTCAAAGTACTTTGTAGTATGTACAAGCCATTCGTATTCACCACACTGAACATCAAGCTCGTAATGGACACCCTTGAAGAGGCAGTCTGTAATGACACCATCCATGAAGCCTTTTCCAGGATATCCAAGCTCAACATCCTCAGGACGAATAACAACATCAACAGGCTTCATAGTACCAAAGCCTTTATCTACGCAAGGTACCTGCACACCTAAGAATGAAACAAGCTCATCCTTAATCATGATACCTTCGATAATATTACTTTCACCGATGAAATCTGCTACGAATGCGTTTTCAGGCTCGTTGTAAATATCCTCAGGTGAACCAATCTGCTGGATGTAGCCCTGGTTCATAACTACGATTGTATCTGACATTGTAAGAGCTTCTTCCTGGTCGTGTGTTACGTAGAGGAAGGTGATACCGAGCTCCTGCTTGATTTTCATAAGCTCGTACTGCATGTTTTGACGAAGTTTTAAATCAAGAGCGCCAAGAGGCTCGTCTAAAAGAAGAACCTTTGGTTCATTTACGATAGCTCTTGCGATAGCAATACGCTGCTGCTGACCACCTGAGAGTGAATCAATAGAACGCTTCTCGAAACCGTCCAAATTTACAAGCTTAAGAGCGTACTTGATTTTATCGTTAATGTATTCCTTGGATTTTTTTTGAATGTTAAGTCCAAAAGCAATGTTTTCCTCGATAGTCATATGAGGGAAAAGGGCATACTTCTGGAATACCGTATTAATAGGACGAAGATTTGCAGGAAGGGCAGTGATATCATTTCCATTAAGGTAAATGCGACCAGAGTCAGGTTTTTCAAATCCGCCCAAAAGACGAAGAGTGGTTGTCTTTCCACAGCCTGATGGGCCAAGAAGAGTAACGAATGTGTTTTCTTTAATGTAAAGATCCAGCTCATCTAAGACTAATTGCTTATCATAACTTTTTGATACGTGATCGAATTGAATGAATTCCAATTATTTATCCTCCTTAATATATGAAAAAAGCTCCGAATCAGACTCGAACTGACGACCCCCTCATTACGAGTGAGGTGCTCTACCAACTGAGCTATCGGAGCACATTTCAATGCGCAAGTATCCTTGTATGTAAGTAAATTTCTGCGAAATTTAGTCTAATATACTTAGCCTAAAAAATCAATTAAATTGTTGAGAAAATCCAAGTGTTTTATTATAATGACACTTGTAAAAATTTGAACTCTAATGTTAGGAGAATGTCATGGCACATAATAAGAGAAAAACAGTTTCTTCAATAGGATTAAAATCATATTTTTGTAAGGAAAACTTACCATTGATTTCATTGGTATGGTTAGTTGTTTTTTCAATAGCAGCCATCATTGTTTCTTGTGTTTGTTTTAATATCAATGTAGTAATTGCTTGCGTAATGGTAGTTCTTGAGGCTGGTCTTTCAGCTTGTCTTAACAGAATACCTATCTGGATTCATGGTCTTGTATTTATTGCGCAGATTGTTTGCGGAATTATGGCATCACAGCTTCCATTTATGGTATTGATGGCTTTTATCTACGTTTTTGCAATTGTATTTTTATTTATTTGGGCAAATCATGAATAAAATCAATTATCAAAGAGAATTAGATAATTTAATATCAAATCTTGAAAAAGAAGGCCGAGTGCCTTCTTTATTGCTACATAGCTGTTGCGGTCCATGTAGTAGTTATTGCATAGAATATTTATCTCAGTTTTTTAACATAACGGTTTTCTATTATAATCCCAACATTTATCCTGATGAAGAGTATTATCACAGGGTGAAAGAACAGCAGAAGTTTATAGAAGCTTTTCCTACTAAGCATAAGGTGAGCTTTATAGAAGGTGATTACGATAAAGAAAGCTTCTATACTATTGCTAAGGGATTTGAGAAGGAGCCTGAAAAAGGAGCGCGTTGTCATAAGTGCTACGAGCTTCGACTTAGACGTACTGCAAAGGTTGCAAAAGAAAAAGGCTTTGACTTTTTCACAACTACACTTACAATATCTCCAATGAAAGATTCACAGGTTCTTAATGAAATAGGACTAAAAGTAAGTGAGGAAGAGGGCATTAGCTGGTTGCCTAGCGATTTTAAAAAGAAAGAAGGATATAAGCGTTCAACAGAGCTCTCGAAGGAATACGATATGTACAGGCAGGATTATTGCGGCTGCGTGTATTCATATAATGAAAGACAATTACAAAAGGCACAAAAAACGGAGGATTAGTTATGGCACAGTTGTGGGGAGGTAGATTTACAAAATCTACTGATCAGATGGTTTACGATTTTAATGCATCTATAGGTTTCGATAAAAAGCTTTTTGCCCAGGATGTTCGCGGTAGCAGAGCTCATGTAAAGATGCTTGCCTTAGTTGGTGTTATCACTGAGGCTGAGCGTGATGAGATTTTAGCAGGGCTTGATAGTATCGAGGCTGATGTTAATTCAGGAAAACTATTGATTACTTCAGAATATGAAGATGTCCATAGTTTTGTTGAGGCCAATCTTATTGATAGAATTGGTGATGCAGGAAAGAAACTTCACACTGGTCGTAGCCGAAATGATCAGGTAGCCCTTGATATGCGCCTTTACACAAGGGACCAGGTAGATGTTACTACTGAGGAATTAGAACATCTTCTTGGAACAATCCTTTCTATTATGGAAGAGCACATCGACACAATTATGCCAGGCTTTACTCATCTGCAGAAAGCTCAGCCAATTACACTAGCTCATCACATGGGCGCATATTTTGAAATGTTCAAAAGAGATGTGCTTCGTCTTAGAGATATAAGAGTTAGGATGAATTATTGCCCACTTGGCTCAGGTGCTTTGGCTGGCACCACATATCCTCTTGATAGAAATATGACAGCACAGTTACTTGATTTTGAAGGTCCTACAATTAACTCTATGGACGGTGTTTCTGACAGGGATTATCTCATTGAGTTTTTATCAGCCCTTGCTACTATTCAGATGCATCTTTCTCGTTTTTCTGAGGAAGTTATAATCTGGAATAGTAATGAATATCGTTTTGTCGAAATAGATGATGCTTACTCAACAGGATCTTCAATCATGCCTCAGAAGAAGAATCCGGATATAGCAGAGCTTGTTCGAGGAAAGACAGGTCGTGTTTACGGAGCTCTTACGTCAATACTCACTACAATGAAGGGCATTCCTCTTGCTTACAATAAAGATATGCAGGAGGATAAGGAAATGGCATTTGATGCCATGGAGACAGTACAGAATTGTATTGTTTTATTTGATGGAATGCTTTCTACTATGATATTTAATAAAGATGTTATGGCGGAAAGTGCTAAAAATGGTTTTACCAATGCAACAGATGCAGCTGATTATCTTGTTAATCATGGCGTTCCATTTAGAGACGCACATGGTATAATAGGCCAGGTCGTGTTGTATTGCATAAATAAAGGTATTGCTATTGACAATATGTCTTTAGAGGAGCTACAGGCAATTTCACCTGCTTTTGAAGAAGATATTTACGATGCTATTTCCATGGAAACATGTGTAAATAAGCGTCTTACAGTTGGTGCTCCAGGGCATGATGCTATGGTGCAGGAAATTAAGGCTTGCAAAGATTTTCTTAATAAATAATCTTTTGTTAGAAATTGTCAAAAAACTATTGATTTAATGTTGCACTTTGATTATAATACCAACTAAAATACACTCTGACGCGGACAAATGTCCGCCGAAGAAATACAATCTAGAAATAATTTACAAGGAGAAGTTTGAAATGAGCGAGAAGTTAAGAGTCGGTATTCTTGGTGGAACTGGAATGGTTGGTCAGAGATTTATATCTCTTCTTGAAAATCATCCTTGGTTCGAGGTTACTACTATCGCTGCCAGCCCACGTTCTGCTGGTCAGAGATATGAGGACGCTGTAGGTGGCAGATGGAAGATGGATACTCCAATGCCAGCTGCTGTTAAGAATATTATTGTAAAGAATGTTAACGAGGTTGAGGAAGTTGCAAAGGAAGTTGATTTTGTATTCTCAGCAGTTGATATGTCAAAAGATGAGATTAAGGCTATCGAGGAGGCATATGCCAAGACAGAGACTCCAGTTGTTTCAAATAACTCAGCACATAGATGGACACCAGATGTACCTATGGTAGTGCCTGAAATCAATCCACAGCATATGGAAGTTATTGAGTTCCAGAAGAAGAGACTTGGCACAACAAGAGGTTTTGTTGCTGTAAAGCCTAACTGTTCAATTCAGTCCTACGCACCTGTTCTTACAGCTTGGAAGGAGTTTGAGCCATATGAGGTTGTAGCTACAACATATCAGGCTATTTCTGGTGCTGGTAAGACATTTAAGGATTGGCCAGAGATGGAAGGTAATATTATTCCATTTATCTCAGGAGAGGAAGAGAAGTCTGAGAAGGAGCCACTTAGAATTTGGGGTCACATCGAGGACGGAGTTATTGTTCCTGCTGATGATGTAAAGATTACATGTCAGTGCATCCGTGTTCCAGTTCTTAACGGACATACAGCAGCTGTATTTGTTAAGTTTAAGAAGCAGCCTACAAAGCAGCAGCTTATTGATGCAATCAACAACTTTTCAGGTGTTCCACAGGAGCTTAAGCTTCCTAGCGCTCCTAAGCAGTTTATCCGCTACATGGAAGAGGATAACAGACCTCAGGTAGCACTTGATGTTGATTATGAGAACGGTATGGGCGTTTCGGTTGGACGTATTCGTGAGGATAGTATCTATGACTGGAAGTTTGTTGGACTATCTCACAATACTGTTCGTGGCGCAGCAGGTGGTGCTGTTCTTTGCGCAGAGCTTCTTAAGGCACAGGGCTACATCACAAAGAAATAATACACTTTGCCCTATTTGTTGACACTTATTTAACAGCTAATTCACAAGTTTACACCTCTTCGTATGCTAGAATATGAAGGGGTGTTTTTAGTTATAATAAGCGAGGGCTTTTATGGGGTTTATAAAGAGCAAGTATATTGGTAATAGAAATCTAATAATGGTTAGCTCTATTGTATGGGCTTTTTTTACGCTTATTTGTATTTTTTCCATTGTTTTTCATTCTTATCCTGTAGTAAAAATTGGCCCATTTTATATTGTTATTTTTCTGTTTCCATTCTTGTTATTAGCAGGCTTATACGGTTATTTAATAAGCATGTTTTCTTTTATCTTTTGTTTTGTGGTT
>JAFYYE010000456.1 GCA_017557715.1 Pseudobutyrivibrio sp. | reverse complement strand
CCTCTGAATTTGTTTTTAAATTTGGAGGGATTTTTTTATGTCCTTTTTTCGGGCAGTTATCTATCTGCTCATACGAAGCAAAATTTATCAATACATAGCATATCAGAGAACGGCAGGAAACCAGTTAAAAAAATTTCTGCCAGTGCAACGGTACTTCTCACCTTGAAAGTAGAAGTACAATCTCCATACAATAGAATTACTATTTCCTATAACCGTAAAGGTCACAGAGCCTTTGCGGTTTTTCTTTTGTCGATTTTTGTTGGAAAGTGCCGTAGGGCTGTTTCTGATATGCGGTGTCGTTCTCCGCCTCTCCATCTGGATTTTTTACATTTCAAAAATTCAGATGGGAGGTATTTATGGTGAAATATGCACCAAGAAAGGTATATATCAGAGAAAGTGGCGGCTATGTGGAATTATCCTACACGGAGTTCTGCCGTTGCAGGGAATCCGACCAGACCTATATGGACAAGCTGTTTATCCCCATTCAAGGCTGTCTGCTTGAAGTCGTGAGGGAGCAATACACAGACTTCTACCGTGACAAGGAACGGTGGCGTTATCTGCAAAAATTAGATACAAAGAACTTTCTCTGTTAGATCCAGAAAGTCTATCACTCCTTGTTTAAGTGATAGCGGGTTTCTTGCATCAATGTATATCATTTCAATATTCCCCCTAAAAAAAGCCTACACATCACCTACATGAAGCAGGAATGCATAGGCAATTATACATAATCTTTTTCGATTATTATTAGCTAACCTGGGTCTCAATTATAGCTTGTTACAAATGAAATAATGTTGATATTTTTTCTGGGTCTCCTGAATATCGAGTACCATACCGAGTACCACGGGAGTACCATTTTTCTATAAATTATAATAATTTATAACAAGTTACATACGAGAACAAATTACCACGAACCCAGTATATATGCGGTTTCATAGAGTTTTATGACTCTTTATGGAGATTCATGAAACAGGAGTTCATATAACAATGCCCAATTTCATGGTGATTTATCTCCTTCTAAAAAGTAATGATTTACTTTGTTTTTCAATATTTATGACACTTTTGGTCATAGCCTTTTGTATATTACCACATTTCTATTTATTTCTCTACCCTGGGTGTTTTTTGTTTCGGGCAGTGCTGCATCCATTTTTCTTCCTAGCACTGCCTGCCCCCTCAAAACTCTTCACAAAAAAGAGCAGCTATCTTGCGATAACTGCTATGTAACGTTCAATATTCAATTAGAAAGAGGTCGACAAATTTGAAGTTGTCGAGCTCTTTCTCTAACATAAGAGCTCTACAAATGCCGATTTGTCGATTTCACTGTCTTCAATTATACAGAATCCTCATCCAGTAAGAAATACACAATTCAAAAGTGCTAATAAAAAAGGACAGCTATCTCTCTTGAAATAACTGTCCTTTATAATCCATAATGGTCCACTACCCCCGTCCCCCTGGTCCATCACCCCTTGATGTAACTATCAATATTCCATTCTAAATACAGCGGAATATTAAATGTTAAGGTTGCCTCGCAAAGATTCTCAGCAATATTTTTCCTAGACAGTTTTAATCCTTTCTTTGGTTGATACTTTTTACAAAACTGCTTATAGCTCTTTGCTTGTGTATTATCTGCAGCTTTTACCTCTACTGGTACAATCTCTCCTTCTTCTTCGTAAATGAAATCTACCTCTGCCGTGTTTCCGGAACGCCAGAAAAATGGAGCTTTCCCTATTGATTTTAATTCATTCAAAACATAGTTTTCTGCAAATGCGCCCTTATATCTAATATATAAGTCAGACTCTTCCAATATCGTATTTACGGATACTTTTGATTTTGCCCGCAGTAATCCAACATCGGACATATATACTTTGAAATAGGTTTTATCAGAGGCTCCTTCTAAAGGTATTTCAGGTTTTTCTACCAACTCGGTCTTAATAAGTAATCCTGCATCCACTAACCACTGTAAAGCATCCTCCAATTCTGCAGAACGTTTTCCCTCTTTTACATGCGAAAAGATAAATTTATTATTCTCTTTTGCAAGTTGTACTGGCACAGAATCCCAGATCCATCTTATTTTAGGTACATCTGTTAGTGGTGCATGCTTCGAAAAATCATCTGCATAATCGTCCAAGATTTCATTTTGTACTTCTGTGACTTCATCATAATCTTGAGTTTCAACCCATGTTTTTACAACTTCAGGCATTCCACCTACTATATAATAAGCCTTTAAAAGTTCTTCCATAGGAGTTGAGTATAATTTAGGAATCTCACGGTCTGTTGGCCAATCCTTAAATACTTCAATTAAATCTTCTCTACCATTTGCAATAATAAACTCTTTAAAACTCATTGGATATAATTGAAGACGATTTACTTTTCCCACTGGGAAAGAAATCTGTTTTTTCTTCAAGGCAACACCGAGTAATGAACCAGCGCATACTATATGCAAATCTCTTATGTTTTCGCAAAAGTATTTAAGAGAAGTAATTGCTCTAGTACATTCCTGAATTTCATCCAAGAATAATAGAGTTTTGCCAGGAGTGATTTTTGTAGAAAAATGTCTTTCTAACTCTTTTATGATTCTATTAACATCAAAATCATAATCGAAAATAGCTGAAAGTGTTTCCTCTGATTCAAAGTTTACATATACATAGCTTTCAAAATTGCTTCGAGCAAACTCATCTACAATATAGGTTTTTCCGCACTGACGCACACCTGTAAGAATTAAAGGTTTTCTGCGAGGCTTATCTTTCCATTTTTTTAAATCGTTTATTATCTCTCTATACATATTTTTACAACTCCTGTTCTCTTTTACACAATTATACAAAAAGTCCTATGACTTTTGCAAGAATATCGCAAAAAGTCCTATGACTTTTTGTGGTTACAACAAAAAAGAACCGTAATGGTCCACTAACCCCGTCCCCCTGGGCCAACATAATAAATTTTTGGTTTTCTACCCCCGGAACTTTTATCGGAAATTCCGACAGAAGTCTCATCAAGCTCTCTTTCAGAAAGAATATTGTTAATATGTTCACTTATAGTAGCTAGATGTAACACCAGGTTATATCAGCAACGTTGAAAATGGACGTACTGCCATGTCCCTTAGACTCCTTATTTACTATTCTAAGCTTATGGGAATAACTCTGGATGAGCTTGTTGGTAATGGTCCACTAACCCCGTCCCCCTAGTCCTTTTCTGGCCTTCGCCTGCTCAATAAGCTGCTGCGCCTCCTCAAATGCTTCTGGGAGATAATCAGCGTACCATTCTTTTCCAGCTTTCTCCGCCTTCTTTATCTCTTCCCAGGCAGCATGCTGCTCTTCCCTAGACGAGTAGGATACGCCACTAAACACATGAGGATGCCTCCGCACCATCTTATCAGCGACAACCTGGCAAACATCTTCAAATGTAAATAGGCCGTCCTCTTCTGCTATCACACTGTGAAACATCACCTGCAAAAGCAAATCTCCTAGCTCTTCCTTTAGATTCTCCGAATCATTTGTCCTTTCAAGAATGTTAATTCCACTGACCACCTCAGCAGCTTCCTCAATTACCTCTGGCTTGAGACTAGTGTGGGTCTGCGCTCTGTCCCATGGACAGCCAGTCTCGCTCCTTAAAGTCTCAACTATTTCCTTTAGTCTATCTATCTGTGCCATATTATCTCCTAAAATTTTTAAACAAGCCGCAGTAGCATTAGCTATTGCGGCTTGAAGTTTATAATTAATATATCACATTTATATCTCTTCTATGTACCATTTCGTTAAACCTACGGGTTTTTTAGCGTTTTTTCCATATCACCCGTAAAAATTTTGAAAATATCCACTCACTGTGTATTATCTCAGCCTATATGATAGACATCACTTCCAGCATGGGTAGTAACCAGCAATCCATGCTCCTCAAAGGCATCTCCACCTCATCAAAACTCGCAAATCCCTACGGGTATATTCGCCATTTTCATTTTATACCCGTAGGTTTTGAATTCCGGCTCCCAAGTTATGCCACAGTGGCCGTTTCAAAACCCATTTTCTCGAAAAATGGACCACTAACCCCGTCCCCCTAGTCCATTAACTTCTCTACATTAATCTTATAAATCATGAGTCTCAATAAATAATCCGGCATTTTTCTATTTCCAAGTTCCCAATCCTGCAAGGTTCGATATGGAATTCCGAAATAATCACAAAACTCGCGTCTTGTCATTCCCGTACTCTCTCTTAACTCAATCAAAACATCTTTATTGTCTCTATTTTGAACATCCATAATATTTAATGCTCCATAAATTTACATTGTTATAGTCTCAATCTTAGCAATTTCATCTTTTAATGCTAATTTTGTAGTTCTAATATCAATGTCGTTTTGTAACTTAAGGAAATATTCATCAGAAACGCCGAAGTACTTTCCTAGCCTCAAAGATGTATCAACCGTTATTTTTCTCCTATCATGTAAAATATCCTGAACTCTAGATGTTGGCACAAAAATATCTTGAGCCAACATATAAGCAGATATTCCCATAGGTTCCATAAATTCTTCTTTTAATATTTCCCCAACCGTAGGTGTGCTAATTCGCCTAGCCATATGACCTCCTAATGATAATCAACAATTCAACCGTAAATGATCCACTAACCCCGTCCCCTAGGTCCATCACTTTGCAATTGCATTTTTCACAAATGGAAATCTAATAACCAAATCCTTATCCATTTCCATCATTCTCAATAGTCTGCTTGCTGCGCCTGATGGATGATTAATTCCAGCCTCCCACGCTTCAACTGTTTTATCCGACACACCTATGTAGCTCGCAAATGACTTCTGAGACATTCCAGTTGAATTTCTTATTTTCTTAACTTCTGCTGCTTCATATATTTTAACAGGCTCTACCACAATCTTATGTCTTTTAAGAATAGGTTTTTCACTCTGAGCATCCTCAAGTGCTTCATTAAGACCTGTCATAATACTATTAAATACTCTGTTATCGCTCATATTACTCACCTCCAAGGCTCCTTTTAAGCGCTTCAATCACCTTTTTTACTTCGTTTCTTTCTTTTTTAGATAGATTATCCTTTTCATTTTTTCCATAGACAGTAACTAGGTAAACGGTTTCTGCAAAAACAAAGTCAACGTAACATACTCTTGCACCCCCGCTTTTTCCTTTATTTTCTAATGAAACTCTAGCTTTTCGAAGACCTCCTGTTCCACTCATAACGGGATACTTATCAGGATTCTTCATTATGTCTAACTCAAGTACACGAAGATCCTCATCATCAAAACCTAAATCATCCCAATTCCGAGAAAATTCTTTTGTTTGAATAAAAGTTCTAGTCATAATAACTCCTATCTATAATATAATCCCTATTCAATAGGGTGTCAATCACTTGCTATAATTTGCTTTCATCCTCAACTTTAACCACTAGTATACTCTTAGTATATATACTATACTAATCAAATACTTCAACCAAATCAATACCAATAGTATAATTAACTATATTATTAATAAATGAGGTTGGGATCATGAATGAGAATTACGGAGAACAAATAAAAAACTATCGAATCAATCTAGGAATGACGCAAAACCAGGTAGCAAAAGGACTTGATGTAACACCTGGTTACATCAGCAACGTTGAAAATGGACGTACTGCCATGTCCCTTAGAGTCCTTATTTACTATTCTAAACTTATGGGAATTACTCTAGATGAGCTTGTTGGAAAGCTTGAACCAGAATACCAGAAGTCGGCTACAGACAATGCTCTTTGGAATGCAATACAAACACTTGATGATAAACAAAAAGAAAAGCTCTTGGCTACAATTAAAATATGGCAAAAATAAAGGACAGCTATCTCTCACGAAATAACTGTCCTATGTAAAAATCTAGTGTAACCAAAATGGTCCACTAACCCCGTCCCCTAGGTCCATTCATTCAATCACAACCACTGTATGAACCCAGTCTTATCCCCACTATTATAGCCAGCATGCTCATAGAACCCTAGCGTCTCGGCATCCTTCGCCCCAGTCATCAGGAATATCTTATAGCAATCCGCCTCACAAGCAATTTCCCTTGCGTAGTCAAGGCAAGCCCTGGCATATCCGCATTTACGGTAATCCTCGTGGGTCACCACATTCTCCACAAAGGCATATGGTCTCACATTCCAGGTAAGGTTAGGAATGATAATGCAGGTGCATGACGACACTATCTTGCCATCCACTTCATTTACAATCAGGTGATAATCCTCGTCAGTAAGAATCTTCTCCCAAATCTCAGCAAGATGTTCATCATGCTCCGGAATGCTCTTCTCATGAAGGAAAAGATACAGTTCCAGCATCGAATCTAAATCTTCAAATGTAACCTCTCGTACCATGTTGGCCTCCTATACTTGTCCGCACTAATCGCGCTAATCCTCCACCTCAGAATTGGCATTAATCAGCGCCGCAAAATCCTCAAAGTACCAATCCTTCGTCGGCTTCTGCCCACCAGCCTTCTTAAAGAAGCAGCTAGGTATCTCCCGCTGGGCCAAATTCTTGGCTATGCATGGTGTACAGCCCTTGTCATGATTGGTAGGATGACATGGGCATGCCGTGTCCGTGCATGTGCAAAATGAAACTGATGATTGATTCTCTGACATATCTATACTTCCCTTCTAATGTTTATTTCTATTAATGGTCCACTAACCCCGTCCCCTCCCTAAATCAACTCCCCACTAAAATGCTGTATCTCGTGCTGAATAATCTGGGCCGTAAACCCTGTGTACTTCCCATGCTGCGCCTTGAAGTTCTGGTCCAGATAATCCACCTCAATTTCCTTGTACCTCACACATGGACGCTCTCCATCTAGCGATAGGCAGCTCTCCACCGTCTCATACTTCCCACTTTTTGCAGTAATCACAGGATTAACCATGGGAAATACAAATGGCCCCGCAGCCACAACAATAATCTGCTTCTTCACTCCTATCATGTTAGCAGCCATGCCAACACATCTATCCAAATTCGCTTTTAACGTATCCATCAAATCCACAATCACCTGCGCATCCGCCTCTGTGGCTGGCTCAGATTTCTGCTGTAGGAAAAGTGGATCCCTTACTATCTCTTTTACCATTTATAACCTCACTTAATAATTGGCCTCTTCTAATTTCTCTTTCTTCAGCCCCTTCAAAAACTCATCATAGGGAACAAACTCCTCCGGATACACGCTCTGCTCCATATCATAAATCTCAGCAACATTAGCATTAAACTGCTCTTCACTCACAAGCTCATCTTCCCACTCATAAGTCAATATATATGGATAATTCTCATCGGCAATCAAATGCTCCCTGTCTGCGTCACTGAGATATGCTAATCCAATACCAATTTCCCTAAACTCACCATCTTCCAACTTGGTAATAGTTAATGGGTAGTAATCCATGATTGTTCGTTTCATCTGGTGCTACATCCTCATTTGTGGTCAGATAATCATAATAAGCCTTGCGCCAAGGTTCATCTGTATCAAAGCCCCCGTCGACCATTTCTGGTTCCTCATCCGCCTCTTCAGTGCTTTCCTCTACAGTCACTTTTTCCGGCTCTACAGCCACTTCTTCCTTAGACTCAGTCTTGCATCCGACAAGCATTGACGCCATCAAAACAGCTACAATTACTCTCTTTTTCATTTCAAAATCTCCTTTTTCATAAACTCAACTCCCCAGCACATAAAGCTGTATCTCATGTATATTGTACCATTCCTACAGCAACCCCTTGCCGCTGCCCCAAGCATCGCCAACCTTCTCACCCACAACATGATACGCATTGTTGAATGGATCAAATGTAATAGGCTTAACCTTGCTCACATCCACTTTGCCATCTGTAAGAGCTGATTCATCAACGCTGACATTAACAATCTCCCCCTTCAGGATGCAGCTGTCGTGGTCATAGCTCTTAACCTTACATTCCAGACAAACAGCAAGCTCATTAATAATAGGTGCATTCACATGCTCGCTCTTTGTAGCTGTAAATCCTGCCTTGGCAAACTTGTCCTCATCCTTATTTCCAGATGCAATACCTACATAATCGCAAGCTGCCACATGGTCTGCATCTGCCATGCTAATAGTGAAAGCTTTAGTCTTCTCAAAATTCTTGCAAGTCTTATGTCCTACAGACAAGCAAATAGAAACCTCATTTGACTCACTGATGCCGCCCCAAGCTGCATTCATAGCATTAGGTACTCCATTCTCATCATAGGTTGCGATAATCCACACTGGCTGTGGATAGCTAAGTGGCTTTGCCCCAAAATCTTTTCTACTCATAGTTGTAATCCTCCTCATGTTTATTATTTTTATTATTTTACCATTCCTAGCAGGCCCTTCCAGGGCCAGGTCTGCCCGAGCTCCACAGACCACTCGCTGGCGCTAGCAAGGAAGGATTTTAATCGGCTTCGCCGATGGAAAGGCTCACCCCAATTCTGCTCACATTCCCATCCTCAAAGCTATTTTTATTTGTATAATCTATTTCCATCACTATTTTTGCTATCCCTTTAGAATAAGTTAGTGAGGTTGTATTACTGTTAAATGGTTCTTCCTTAAGCAAAGTAAAACCAGATTTTTCCACTAACTCTTTGGCAGTTTTATATGTATCACCATATTTAATGCCATAAATACTGTAGTCAGAATCTTTGATTATATATATACCTGTCCTAATAGGTGCATTTCTTTCTGATACAAACACACCATAGCTTTTTACCTCTCCAAGTCCTGAACTAAATTCTGTGTATGGACCTTCAGCAGGCTTTTCATCCACATTCATTTCTTCCAATAGCTTAAATTCACAATCTAAATTCTGATTAATGCCATCTATTATTTCCATATCATCAGCTTTAAGTTCTGAATAGGATACAGATACATCCTCATTATTAGACTTGCCACATGCAGAAAATAAAGCGCTGTTTATTACAAGAATTGCTGCAAGAACACATATTAAAGATTTCTTCTTAATCATACTCGAATCCCCATACTCTCTTACTCCCATTTCTTCCACACATCAGGTTGATATCCCAGTGTAGACTGTTTTCCATTTCTAACAACTGGAGTCTTTATAATCTGTTGCGACTCAAGTAATTTTTCCAGCTTGTCCTCATCTGCAATGTGCTGGAACAAAAGCACTGCATCTTGGTCCTTCGCATTTACGTTAACCATGTTTGCAATGCCACCATTAGCAAAAGCAACCGATGTAAGCTCACCTTTGCTCATTCCTTTTTCTTTCATATCGATAAATTGATACTTGATTCCACGCTCCTTAAAGAACCGCTCCGCCTTCTTTGTATCATTGCACTTCTTTGTGCCAAAAATCTGTATGTTCATAAAATCAACTCTCCACTAAAATATTAAATTCTGTGCTGTATAATCTACACTTTAATTCCCGTACTCTTTCCTTCCTACGTATTTACGTATCTCCATTTTATATTCCTCAACCAGAAATGGACAGCATTCCTCTATGCTCATAAGCCTAGAACTCTTGGCTCTATTACACGCCTTGCACAGAGGAATGAGGTTTCTAATATCATCTGTGCCACCATGATATTTAGGTATGAAATGATCAATGGTACGTTTATCTACCTCAACTGCTCTTCCGCATTTGGCACAGATGCCATTAGTTTTAGCCCATATTAAATTCTTGAGCTTCTCTTTACGTTTTCTTCTTTTCATAATTTATAAAAAGTGCTGCAGAGCACGCCCTGCAGCTAATATATAAGAGCGGGCAAGCTTCGCTTTAACCCGCGAATCGAGATTAGGCCTCCATCTCCTGGAGGGATTTTGAGGTATTGTACATAGGCAATTCCTCCTTTCCTAATGTCGATTCTATTATAAGTGATATGAAAAATGGCAACAACTGGTTGATTGAAAAAATCAGGTGCCAGAAGTCGTTGTTTTTTTCCTATATAGTATTTGTGCAACGAAGTGGAATCAGGCACTTAGTTCCTAAAACACTACCAGCTCAAAAACCATTATGATACGTCACTTTTTTCTTTTCTATCTACCAAGATATCATATACTTCAATATCTACTGCATACCACTCGTTAAAATCTTCTGTGAACATATAAAAAAGGCAAAATTGCATAATCGCATGAGGAAAACTAGTTTGAACTTTTGTAAGAGCATCTTCATTACGTACAACTACTATATCCGTTTCCCAAAATTTTCGATTGCCATAATCATAATTAAATTTCGGAGCAAAATTATAAAGAACTTCATCTGTCTTTTCATCATCAAAAACTATAATAAATTTTTCAAGTGCAAAAAAATCATCGTTCAAATAATAATTCTTTAAAAACGAATAGCAATAAACGTAAAATTCATTATTATCAGCTACCACAAAAACATTTTTGAAATTATTAATATACTCATCGAAATCAAAATCTTGAATGAAATGATGTTCTTTCGAAGGTTTTTTTACAAAAATAATCCCCAATTCATCAAAATCCATTTCTTCCGCTATTGTATTCTTATAAACAATTAGGAAAAAATTACGAAAATCCATTTCGTGGATATCTCCCTTAAAAGAATTTGTTTCCGACCACAACTCATAAAACTCTTTTAAGGAAGAATAAAAGTATTCATAATCTATTAAGACAAGATAATTATAATAGTTTATATTCTTCTTTATTTTCTTTAATAACGACTTATCTATTTTGGGCTCCATGTATTCAAAGTCATAATCAAATGAATTTAGTATTTCCCATCTATCTGAATCATTTTCCTTTAACCATTCCATAAATACATCATGATTATATCCTTCCAAGCCACTTACTTCTTGAATAAAAGGAGTTTCATCATTTTTATAATTATCAGAGAAAAATTCCAAATCATCCAATACTATCGAATTAAATGAAAACATGTAGTCTGTTTTATTTACGCCTCTTTTTACATACCTTGAAATAATGCCGTTATGAACTCTACCATTAATTTCCATAAACAACATTTGATTATTAAAATTACTATATATGCAAAAGTAAAACGGTGCCTTTGTATCTATTGCTTTTCTTACTTTTCTCACTAGCCGATCATCCAGTTTCATTCCCGGCAGCATGTATCCTCTAACAACATTAGCCGAAGAAAAAAATAATTCTTCCATACATAGTGATGTAATCATTGAAGTACACTTATTTATATCATCTTCAAATATATAACAGTCTAAGGATTTTGGATAATGCACTTTTTGCTTTACATAAACTCCTGTAAATATTCCTCCAATCCCCACCTCAAACAAATTATTATGAAAAACGTAACACTGTAAAGCTGCTATTGATATCGACAAAAACTTTGAATCATCATTGCCGTGTATATTATCCAATATCGTTTTTACATTTCTTGATAAATTTTTAATATTCTTTCCACTACCAATTTCGGCCCACTCGCTTTTTATACATTTTCCACTTGTAAATGTATATATTTCCGGATTTGTCTGGCTATTCGAATATACAAGAATTAATTCAGTAGAGCTTATGTTGCCATATGAAGACTCTAATAAACTCAATATACCTTTTAATCCAACATCATCATAGTATCGTTCAATCGTTTCGATCATTTCAACTGAAGCTTTAACATCATCCGACGCATACGCAATTACAAAGTTATCCCTTATTTTTACAATTTTCAGCAAAGCTTCTTCAACATAAAATCCTTCATGTTCTGTTTGAATTTGTCCAAATGAATTATATTTTATATATGGTTCTTTATGACTGGAAACTGCGGTATCCGCATACAAATATACGGTATTATTTCTTTTATAAGCAACACAATATGACATTCATTAACCTCTTTTCAATTATATATATCGTATATACGAATGTAAGCGATGTCTTTACATTCTAATTTTTGCAGTAATCCCTAATTTCCCCAGTAACTACTGCACTTTCTATAATATTGGTATACTTCCTATTTCTTTATTAATTCATATTTTGTAGGATGTTTAACCAAATAATCTACATTTACATTTCCATCAGGCCATCCACCTAAGTTGTCTAAATCTTTATAAAAATCCACTTCATCATATTTAACTCCCATGATTCGACGTTCTAAATCTGATTGAATACATATAGCTTTACTATCCTTTACTCTGCTTCCCATGAGAACATATCTATATTCATCTTCATGCTTCCAAATTTCACTTTTTGTAAAAACGCACTCAACTATAAATTCTAAAATTCCATCTATACTATTGCTTGATGAAGGTTGAAAGATAGGTTTTTCATCCGCATAATCTATTTCCCCATATATACAAAAATCTGCTTTATAAGTTGCTACATCTGTACTATTTTCTATTCCTCTATGAATGCTCCCTGGCTTATGGCAAAGGCATACTCCTTGACCGGAATTAGCATAATATGCCCACATCAATATGTCAGTTTCGGTTTGCGCTAAACTTAATATTCTAAATTCATTTTTCAGATTATAAAGCCTATCTCTTATAGAACAAAATCGCACCAATATCGCTTTTGCTTTTTCATCCGTAAGCATTCTTCCCTTTTTACACTCTGCATATAACTCCTTTATTATCTCTATGGCTTCGGAATTTTCACCTATAGGTTCATTTGAGACCAAATTCTTAAAGACCTCAATAATATGTTCTTTATCTTTTACATCAAAAAAATCCCACCACATTTTCAACCTTGATTCATCTATTGGAGTAACTGCACCAGCACTATATTTTGTTCCTTTTATTGCAGCACTAATAACGCTTGGGAAAACTTCAAAAAATGGTATTTCACAATCACAATCGAACGGGTCATTTAACCATTCCGGCTTTGTAAATGGTAAAGTTC
Organism: Pseudobutyrivibrio sp.; assembly: GCA_017557715.1. GTDB lineage: Bacteria > Bacillota > Clostridia > Lachnospirales > Lachnospiraceae > Pseudobutyrivibrio. The sequence continues at coordinate 18,929 of JAFYYE010000456.1, read as the reverse complement.
CTCCAATTTCATCCATAAAATGATTAACCCTAGATGGAACTGTACTACTTCCTTTTTTATATGCTAAATATGTACCTGGTTCAATATTGGTTGGATCAGATTTATATTTATAGAACCTTTTAATATCAGAATCCTCTATCATTTTTTCTGGTTTATCAGAGACCAATAATGTGTTATACCTTTCCGCCCAATTATTCTCTTTGAAATATCTGCAAATATAATCATAAGGATTATTATAAAATAATACGTATTGCTCTATAAACTCCCCTGATATACCTATGTATTCAAAATTTCTATCAGTTCTTCGCCCTCTGTATTTGTAAACAATACCGCGATCTTCCTTTTGTGGATTAAATGGTGGAACATTGAATATATAAATATCCTGTAATGTATTTGGATTATCTTTTCCTTTTACAAAACCTTTAATATGATTTTTCTCAACATACTCATCGAATTCAATCTCATTGTGATAGTCTAAAAATAAAGCAACTAAACATCTATTTTGAAAATCAGTGATATTATTCTTATTAATAAAAAACATTATTCTTCTCCTTCACGGTGCATGAATTAATCTTAACTAAAAAAACACCATTTATATTCCTAAATAATTATATCGTATTTACGAATTAAACAGTGTTTTTTCTGTCATTTTAATATTAAATTCTATGTTGTTTCCTAAATCAACTCTCCACTAAAATGCTGTATCTCGTGCTGTATAATCTGCTCTGTGAATCCTGTGCACTTGCCCTGCTGTGGCTTAAATGTATATGTGCCACCTAGTGATAGTTCATGCACTAATCCATATGTTTTTATTCTTTGTAAATCTAGCACTTGGCGAAAAATATTTATAAGAACTGCGCCTGTTATCATCATTCCTGTTCCACTTATTGCATAATAAAGTTGTTTCATTTTTCTTATACTCCTATACGCTTAGTAATAGAATTTATCTATCAAATTCTATTAAAATTTGATGTTTGCGCTTTTCTTCTTTGTATGTTGAACGAGCTATTTCTTCTTTTAATAAAACTTGTTGGCGTTGCAAATAATTTCCATTGTTATATGAATTATACTGTAGAATTGATAATTCAATTGCTTCTTTTATTTTGTTTAATCTAACTGAATGACATGCTTTTTTATGAATATTGCTAATTTGTGCAGCAATACCTTTTAGCATTTTGCTTGATGAAGCATTGTTAATTTGGTTGAGTGCATTATTTAATGATTCCTCTGTATAATTTTCAATCAACCATCCCACAAAATTTTCATTAGTATAAGTTATTTTTGGAAAGGCTTTAATAACTTCAGGTCCCTCATATCTGGGATATCCGATAGGGGTTAAATAATATGCGTTTCGTCTGTGGTCTGATAGTAAAGGACCAGAACGGGATTCCTCTTCAATTACAAATTTTGAATTGCAGTCTCTGCAGTCTATCGTAACAGGTCCATCTTCTTCACTATACCAATCTACTCCTTCGTAGTGTTTTTGAAAAATTTTCCCTTTCCCACATGGGCACGATGCATAACTTGTATAGGATTCTTCCATTCTCATAAAACCTTTTCTCCTGACTATAATTAAAACATAAGTGCCTAATCTATTTCAGCACATAGTTTTTATCCAAATCACAATTGTTTATTTCATATCCTTCTAAATCCACCAATAATAATTTATTGGAATCTATTTCTTTAATAGTGTTATCTTCTAAAAAACATCGTTCAGTAATTGCTCGATTGTTTTGTGTATAAATAATAGCATAATAACTATTATCCATTTGAACCACACCTAGTTGTGAAATACTCTTAGCCGAAATATACCCTGAAAATGGTGCATAAATATACCATACTAACATTGGTATAATAACTAATCTAGCATAATAACTAATACCCTTGTTAACGTAATATTCTTTTTCTAACAATCTCTCAGGATGATTTGGTTCTTTGTTTAAAATATAATCCTTTAAAAATTCTTTTTCTGAAAGCCCTAAATTATTCTTAGATAAAGCAACCACCAAGCCAAACACTTCTATTATTATAGGTATTACCAATAATAATAGAAAAGCAAAGCCTAGGGCTTGAAGTCTTGTAATAACTTTTATTGTTAGCGACATAGATATCCATAGGAAAAAACAAATACATATTATTAATCCTACCAAGCACTTAACTATTAGAGGAAATCCGCCTCTACAGTCTTCTAACAGTATTTTATATTGGTCTATTTTCCCTTGTACTTCATCTAATTTTTGTTCAGTTTCTGAATCATATTCTAAATCAAGACTTGCTCTTAATACTGTAATATATGCCTCATCTTTTTGTATTTCTTTACTACTAATAAAATATATTGCTAGACAGAAAGTGACGTAGTTAAAAAAATCGAGATATACTGAAAAAAGAGGGGTAACAATCACGGTAACAACTACCGATGTTCCCACGTCAATTAATTTTAATGGAGAATCAGCAAAATCAAATGTGTTGGTAATATTCCACTGTCTTAAAAAAGCAGTATCAATTCTGTATTCTATAAACTTGAAATAAAATGTAAACAATGCAACTAAAGCAGCACCAACTGTAATATAACTTGCAACTTTTTCTATTTTAATTTTCTTTTTTTTACTCTTTCCCATGAATTCCCTCTCATCAATTATCGTAATTATGGTTATTACGGGTATAGATTCCTGACCCTGTTGCAATTGACCCCGTTGCAATTTTATTACCTATTGTACTATTTCTGTCATGGGGTCTTGCGCTTTTACGCTTATACTAATTATTTCGTCATTACTAAAAGTCTTTAAATCCATGTTTGGCCTCTAATTTATCTAATAATTGTTCCCTTTTTTCAAAATTGTTTAAGTCTACATTTCCACGCCAAACATCTCTACAATTTCTTTAAATTTATCAACATAATCCAACGATAAAATCCTGTTCGTACAATGGCTAGAATAATCAATGTCATTTATATATTCTATCTCTTTATACTTATGATTTTCCTCATCTTTAAGAGTGGTAGTTAAAATACACTGCTTATCCAATTCTTTTAATTTTTTTATTGCTAACTCTTCTTTTTCGGTAGACAAATCCTCTGCTCTAAATGAATCCATAATTACCGGCCACTCTAATTCCAATAGATCTGCTGCAGCAATTATTCTTGAAAAATAGTACACTGTCACATCACTACCTGATATTGTAACTCCACGCTTAGTAAAAATGTTCTCATAACGTTTTTGACTTTCTAAATCTATTTCATTTTTTACCTCATTCATTTTAGAAATAAATACGTCTATAAAATCACGTTGTTTTTTAGAGTAGGATTCTATTAATTTCTCGTTACTATTCAAGGTATTATTTAAATTCTCAAGCTTTTCGTCAATATTGTTTATTGCTTTTTCTATCTCTTGCGCATCCAAAAAACCTTTTTTATATGCAATAATATTTTCTAGAGAAATATTTTCTTCATTAATTAATGATTGTAACTGTTCTTGGCATTCTTTTATATTGCAATCACACTTCTCGATCTCCTCTAAATAACTCTCGATTCGTTGCTCAATTGAACCTATTATCTGGCTTCTAATCTCAGGCGTTGAAACATCAAAAGAAAAATCGGTTTTACCTTTCCCCTTATAAGAAATGTGGTTAGAATTACAATCCATACATCTTAACTCTCCAATTTGAACAGTTCTATTTAATGAACGTAAATCCTTTAAACTATCCAGCCACAAATTTCTTCGATTTACTAATTTTAATCGTTTTCTTCGTAGTTCACCAATTTCTTCCGTAAGAGTAGACATCTCACCAACAGTTTTTTTAAATGAATCGTTATCTAAACTTTTACTCAAATACTCAGCTGCGACTCCTGAAGATTTGTAAAAATCATTCAGCTTCATATTATCTTTACGCTGAGCTGTTAATACTCGTATTTGAGTTTTTATTTTATTTTTTTCGCGTTCATCTAATTTTTCAACTTCGTCGACTGCATATGAAGAAATTAAACTTATAAAGTCATCTTTATGGTAATAACCAGAATTAAAAATGGAAGAAGTATTTTTATTATCTTGACCCACAAAGAATAATTGCGAGTATAACTCCATATCAACAATCTTACGTTTTCCATCATGAATAATCTTTGGAAATGTCATTATTTCATCCGAAAAATATCTTTTAAACTCAGAATAATCTTCAAACATTCTTACACCTTTAGAAGGCTGATTTAGAATATATATATCAGACACTCTTAATAAGTCGTATGTACCGTTATTATGTTCAAACTGAACGTAATACATATACTTTTCGGGATTAAATCCATCTGGAAAAATCGATTTATTTCCAAATGTATGTAATATTGATTGAGTAAACACGGTTTTGCCTTTATTATTATCATCACTAAAGATAATATTTATTCCATCAATTAAACCCTCTTCAACAAAAGCTTCCTCTCTATTTCCAAATGCTACTTTTTTAATAAACACTACAATACTCCCTCCATTATTTTGGCAATAAAATATTTCAGTGATAAAACGTCAAAGTCTGGACATTTTTCAACTATATTTTTATCAAGTTTTTCATATATAACATTCACATCATCAGTTTCAGACTCGCATATGGTAGTATATATATTCTCAAACAATCTCCAAAAATATTGTTGCGCACTTTTGTTAAACATAGCACTGCAAACTGACAGTCTACATTGGTCTAACATATCATTTCTACTTTCGGGAGTACACCTGTGATATATATCTGCAAACCTAACCGGTATTCCTCCACTAACAGGGTCACAATTGATTATACGCTGTATTACTAACATCTTAATTTCAATAGCACTTAAATGCTTTCCATATTCAAGAGCTTCACTTGCACTGAAAATTACAGTTCCCTCAACATTTATATTTTTCTTTTCTGACTGTTTATTTCTAATTTCATTGAAAATCGCAAGCAACTTATCATTAGCCGGAATTAATTTTGGATGATTTTTTATAATTTCGCGAATATAATCTTCTCGTTGCTTATCATCGATTACAAATACCAGTTTTTTTAGAAATGACTTAATTGTCATATCTGTTATCAGCGTATCATTTATATATTCTTTAGCTTTTCCTTCTTCGATTAACCCATTAACTATACTAGTTTTTGCTTTATCTTTGACATTATCAATTCCAAAAATAGATTTTGAACTATTTTTTCTAAATGTATCTGGAACACCTCCTAGAAAAAGCACATAAGTATAAAAATCAATATCACTAATATAGTTTTTAAATAAGGTGACTAGCTCTCTTCCTATACCTTTAGCTGTAGCCGTTCCCGATGCCTTAGATTGAACATCCCATAGTTTTCTTCCAAAACGATCTGTTCCAGTAATATCATTAAAAAAATCTACAACAAAAAAATCAATATCCTCACTATCTGCTCTGAAACACATTAGATATAACATAGCTTTTGTTTCAAAATCAGCGCCAGTTTTCTTTAATCTCTCTGTTGATTGAATAACATATCCCATAAACATTTTCTCCTTATAAGTGCAACTTCGATATATGCCTTTAGACCTCTCCGTATGGCAATATTCCCTATGTACAATCTTTTATATGTAATGAATGTCAGGCGCCAATATACTAGCCATTTTTTAATCTATCTCCCTTTTATCAATTCCTAGATGCAATTACCCCTAACAAAAAATAAAGTTTTTAAATAAAAACTACCGCATATCCCTTTTTATCTTATCAATAAGCGTAAGATCTGCTGGTAGCCAATTTACATCGTCTATATTATCCCTAGTTAACCACTTAGCTGCCTCAGCCTCTTTCAATTCCAAGTGACCTTCCTTCACTTCACAATAGAAGCAATCCATTGAAAGATGGAATGTCGGATAATCATATTCAATAGTATCAATATATGGTCCTACCTCAATGAGAGTATCCAACTCTTCTTGGATTTCTCTTACAAGCGCTTGTTCTGGAGTCTCACCTTCTTCAACTTTTCCACCAGGGAACTCCCATCCTCCTTTTAAATCTCCATATCCCCTAGCAGTTGCGAAAATCTTATTTTTTTCTTCAATAGAATCACAAATTACTGCTGCAACAACTTTTACTGTCTTCATAATTATTCTCCTAACTTTTAAAATATTCATACAAATCCTCTCGAACAGGATTCTTTAATTTAAGCTGAAAATTCATAATCGGAAGATCAACATTCTTATCATTTTTAATTGTTGTTTGCTTCCAGGATATCGGTGATACTTCTCCCATATAGTAAAAATCAGAGCCCTCATCATCACTCTTTTTTACAAACAAGAAAACTTTTTCAGCATTTTCTTTTGAGTGAATTATCTGCTGAGCTTCCTTACTATCTTCAGAAACCCTACTTCTCGTCATCCAATTAAAAACCTGCTCATTAATAAAATAATCCGGATACTTCGTTGAACTAGAAATATTCTCTTGTTTATTATAAGTAACAAATATAGGACAAGTTCCATATTTATATCTGTATCCGTATACTGTAGAACTATCATCTGTTTTCCAATTCAATAATCTACATACATCTTTTCGCGAATACTTCTGATATAAAACTAGATTATTCTCATCTGAATCTCTAAATAAATCTTTATATCTTTGTAGGCCAAAATCTATTGTCTCTGATAATTGATGTTTAAATTCTAAATTAGATAAAGCGGTAGCATAAATACTTGCTCTTTTCACTATTTGTTGATTAACCTCCTCTTTATCAATCCATTGAACCAAGCCATACTTTGTTTTCTCAGATTGAGAATTAATCCATTTTAGTTCAAGAACATTTAAGGCCGATTGATAATCATCTTCTCTATACACTCCGCCTATTTCTTCTAATGAACTTTTGAAATTATTAACATCAGTTTCTCCACTAAAAAGTGATTTTAAAATAAGTAATTCATGAGGTCTCTTGCCATTAATCAATAATTGAGAAACAAAACTTAACATCTCTTCTTGTTCTTTAGAAAAGCTTACTTTGTAATAAGGCTCTACTCTTTTTAGAAATGCATGATAAGATTCCTTTGTATACTCAATAAAGAGCATTGGATCAATTTCACCATAGTTATAGAAATCAATAATTGATGGAATTCTTCCTAATCTATCCTTCAAGATACCATACTTTTCTTTTAACATTGCTATTCGTAATGTAGACCTATCAATAGACTCAAAAATCCTCTGCTTACTTATCTCATCAAAATGAACAGTAGAAGCTCCTGGAATTACTCTACCGCCTTCCATTACGTATCTACGAATATTATCTTTGTTATATGTTCTATCCCCTGAAAGTGCAATTGGAATCATAAAGTTGTTATTGTAATTACCAATGAAATCGAGAATAACAACATATTCCTTGCCTTCAGCTTTTCTAAGACCTCTTCCTAGCTGCTGTATAAATACAATAGGTGACTGTGTTGGACGAAGCATAATAACTTGATTTACCTCGACAATATCAACACCTTCATTGAGGATTTCAACTGAGAAAATATAGTCTAATGGTTCCAAACCATCTTCGGTCTCATCCATAGCGAGTCTCTCAAAAGCTTCTGCTCTTTGCTCTTCATTTGCACTTCCATTCAGTGCTATGGTTCTATACTTCTTTCCAGTTTCAGGATTAATAGTCTGATTGAATTTTTCTGAAAGAACTTCTGATTCTTTTATGCTACTACAGAAAATAAGTCCCTTAACTCGTTCTCCACTGTATCCAAAATAAGTCGCTTGTTCTACAATATGCTTTACTCTTTCATCTGATGTAAGCAAAGAAAAATCAACTCTATCGATTACTTCCTCTGAATCAATAGAAAGATCATTGATTCCAAAGTAATGAAATGGACATAGCAAGTTATCTTCCATAGCCTGCTGCAATCTTATCTCATAAGCAATCTGATGATTGAATATCTCGTATACATTCCTGCCTTCAATATTATCATCTCTTTTATCAGGAGTCGCTGTCATCCCAAGCCATAGTTTAGGTGTGAAATGATTCATTATCTTCTGATATGTGTCAGCAGGAACATGGTGAGCTTCATCTAATATAATGCAATCAAAGTGGTTAGGCTCAAATTTACATAAGTGCTCATCACGGCTTAATGTCTGCACTGTCGCAAAAATGTAATCCTTATCATATTCATCATTGCCAGCACCAACTAATCCCATGCTTATTTTCTTATCAAAAACTCGTTCATAAGACTTCCTTGTTTGTCTTGCCAGCTGACCTCTATGAACCAAAAACAAAACTCGTTTATAGCCTAATTCTCGCATAGCAAAAGCAGATGCATAAGTTTTACCTGTTCCTGTAGCAGAAATAAGTAATGCTCTGTTTTCTCCGGCATCTACTATCTTTCTAAGATTTGTGATAAAACCAACCTGCATGCTATTAGGTTGTAGATTATACTTTTCAAATTCAACAGTATCATCTTGTTTTGCTGCTGCACGCTGCTTTTTTATGATTTCATATTTAGTCTTGTAATTCTCGTAAAACTCATCAAAATCCAAAGCATACTTCGAATTCCAAAGATCTTTATATTCATTTAAAATCTCGATTGCCTCTTCGCCATCTGTCGTAGAAACAATCTTTGTATTCCATTCCTTATTATGTGTAAGAGCAGCACTAGTAATATTTGAGCTACCTATGATAATTCGGTAAATCTCATCCTTCTTAAATATGTATCCCTTTGTATGGAATCCCTCTTGCGCTGCCTCTACATCATACATTTTAAGCTTTATATTGCTTAATTCATTCAGCTTCTTCAAAGCTTTTGGCTCACTGAAATTCAAATAGTTTGTAGTAAGAATCTCTCCTGGGATACCTTTTCGTTCTAGCTCCTGAAATGTCTGTAGTAATGGGGTGAGTCCTGACTCAGTAATGAATGCAACACTAATCTGAAATTTATCGCATCTCAAAAGCTCATCTTCAATAGATGAGAGTACTTTCTTTCCTTCTTGTAATTGTTAGATACAAACTGAGGTCTATAAGCCACATTTGAAGCGAGGTTTCCATCTATATATGCAGTTTGTAGTCCAGCTTTTAATTCTTCAATGTTTGACATATCGTGGCACCCTATCTTGTAATTAACTACATCTAAATACTTAAATTACAGCTTATCGTACTTATCCGCCTTACCCTTCGCCTTATCTACCGGATACTTAGCCTCGTTCTGATCCATCTTTTTATTAATTATCTCATCTGGATCTACTCCCAGCTTGTCCGCAAGATTCTGGCAATACACCATTACATCCGCCAGTTCTTCTTTAACATGCTCTTCATCAAATTTCTCATTATCCCACTGGAAGCACTCTAGTAATTCAGCAGCTTCAATGACTATAGATTTTGCCAAATGAACTGGTGCGTGGAACTGATCCCAATCTCTGTCCTCAGTGAATTTTCTAATTCTATCTATTGTTTCTTGTCTCATATTCTCTCCTTTATTTTGAGGCTTCTATAAGTGCCTCACGTAAGTCCTTATCACAAGCATAAATATACAAGCCATTTACGCCTCTCGTCAGCAAAACTCTAAGCTCATGCTTTAACAAATCTTTTGCGAAGCATTGTTTAGTTCCATCTTCCATTGTTCGATTTCTATTTACCTTCTTATTACTAGTTTCCTCAGGATTAAATTCAATTTTCCCATCTTTGAATGTCACTGATTTTCCTAAAATAACTCCGGCATAATTTAAATCAAACCCTTGAATGGTAAACGTAGATCCGACTTCATCTATAGTATGCTTCTGCTCTGCCCATGCTTGATCTACAGTAGCTCTCTTTTCCTTGGCAGGTAGAAATCTTTTTGTCTCATAGTTCCATGGAGCATACCACTTTTTATCTTCAATATAAACGCCCCATGTGTCTTTGAATTGACTTCTCATCCCCTTTTGATAAGCCAACATACGATTTACTGCCTTTGAATCTTTATTACTCTTACTAGGAGTCTTACCTTTTACATAGTCCCAATCATAGTTTGCTATTATCCTAGACAATCTACTCTTAGCATCCGCAGCTTTATTCCTTATTTCCCTTTCAAGGGTTATCGGTGAATCAAATATTTTGATTTCATAATCATGGCTATCTGTTTTTGGTATAGGCTTGATTTCTTGATTCTTAGTAACAGCATCAATCCAATCCAGAGTCTTTTCATCTGCTACTATTCTCAACTGCTCAGTCAACTCAATGTGATTTCCCTGCTCAATTGCTTTCTGCCTATACTTATCAATCATTTGGCTTTCCCAATATTGGTCCATTCTCAATATCTGGTTTTGGTCAAACACTATGACAACCACTTTTGCCTTTTTCACAATATCATCTAGTTGATTTTTTCCGCTGTATCCTTGATTGCCTTCTGTAAATAACAAGTGCGCTTCGTCAATAAAAACTACATCTACCGAATTATCATCTGGATGAAGATTTAGAAACTTTGATGCACCAGTAACTGCCTCGCCATATTTTTCACTAATTCCAAGCTTGTCTGTAATATCCTTATATACGTTTACCTGCTCCACATGGTTAATCACAACACTACACTTGAAATTTTTCTTGTTCCTATATTTACAAAACAATTCTACGAAAGTACTTGAATTTAAAACTGTTTTCCCTGTTCCAGCCTCTCCATCAACAAAGATAATTTGCTTAGTTTTCCTTTTTAGTGCTTCATCAATTGTTTCTAGAATATTATCACGTGCCTCCAGCTGAGCATCTGTAAGCTTATGAAAAGGTGAAGCTTTAAAAATAGCAGAATCTTTTATCTCTTGCTCATCCGGAAATAACTCAGCGTTCTTATTATGAAGATCCTTCCATATCTCCCCAAAAACAGTTTCAAACTCCTCGCTAGGATAGTATTTATTCTGTGGGTTAGCTCGTCCATTGTGAACTCTCTTAACACTGTTCACACTGAGCAAATAGTGCATTAATCTATTCTCCACATCTAGTGTAAAAGACTTGTTGAATAATTCATGTCCTATGATATAGAGACTAGCATTTGGATTCTCATCAATATTGTGCTGCCACTTATCTTTCTTTTTAATCTCTCGATAATGCTCGCGAGTTCTTCTAAAGACATCATTAGCTTCTCCTACATATACCTCATACTTGTGCTTTTTAGGCCAATTATGAATGTATACTGTTGGATAATTCATAATAATATCTTGTGTATTTTCGTCTGCAGTTGATAATAATTCATCCTCGAGAGTTTTTAACTCATCACGATTATCCTTTATCTCCCTGATTATTGGAGTAGCTACTTTTCCACTCATTTCTACAAGCCTTTCAATTATTAGTCATCCATTTTTTTGTACTCCCAAGTTCCAAATCCACAATTAAGTGCTGACTTGTATACTGGAAGTATTACCGATTCCAATTCTCTTTTAAACTGTTCAAATCCAATTTTCGATTCGTATATACGATATTTTATTTTATCATCATTTATATGCTTTTTAGCACATTTCTCAAATTCTTTACGAACCAAATCATATTTCCACATCATCTGATATGCTTTATACTCTAGCTTCGCTAGACGCTTAAAGTATTTATCCCAGTCAGGCAAGTTATTACTCTTTGCGCTGTTAATACTTTTTGTAGTTGGGTTTAGATTCCACATCTCATCATGTGCCACATATGACCATGGAACAAAATGGTCTATGGAAATATCTTTAGCTGTCAGTGTATTCTTGCCATATATTTCCTTCACTGGCTCAATAGTAAGTATAAGCTTCCAATACTTTTTTATATCCTCTAACTTCCGCTCCTGCGGTGGATATAGCTTATCGGCAATACCAGGTACACTAGGATTTCGTTTCTGGATATAGAGGATCATGTTGTATTCAAGCCATCCCTTGACTATCTCCTGATTCTTGATGAAATAGTCAACCCACTCATCCTTTACTACAATTTTTGTAGCTAGACCATTGATACCCAGGAAATAGTACATAATCCTATTAGACCTATTGATATTCTCAATCAATACATCCTTTGGTACATCCCATACCTTTCCCTTTATCTCTGGTACAAATGGCGCCTGCAGACGATATGGTACATTCAATATTAAAGTTCGTTTTTTGGAAATTATATCTTTATCTTTTGTCTCTGATAAATACGCTAAAAGCTCTGATTTTTTAATACTAGATTTGAAGTGTGGATTCTTATCTTTTATAAGCTTTACCACACTTTCAAGAGTGTCCTTTGGACCCAAATTTAGATGAAACTCGGTAACCATATACCAAGCACTAGCAATCATGTCATCCACAAGTTCTTCAAATGATATCTCGTTCTCTCCTGCAATTACTTTTTCAACAATTGCCTTAAACCAAAAGAACTTGTAGCACTCACTGGTGTTGTCAAACAGTCTGCTAAGATTCTCAATATGAAGTTCCTCAGAATATGGTAGATTCATCATTTGTTACCGTCCCAATAAATACGCTTCTTAAAAGCTCCACGTGCATCACTTTTTTCTTTTCGCACAGCCTCTAGTTCCTCAATGGAATGACCTCTGGCTTCGCATATTGCATACAAAACCTCAAGCACATCAGCCATCTCTTCAATTGACTTATCTATCTGATATTCTGCAACTTCTTCATTCAGTTTTATATCTAATTCCTTAAGATACTCATCCTGATTAAGAGTCCTAACAATAGGTTCCTTTCCATCAGCAATTATTATCTCTGGAATCCTGTCCCTAACTAATTTCCCCACAATATTTTCCCCTATTTTTCATTTACAAATCTAATCAAAATTATAGCATATTCAGTAAGAAAACACTTCATTTAGTGTAGATTCTTTTGCAAAATAAAAAAAGCCATATCCGAAGATATGACTACACGCTGAAAGACTGCCCTCCGGGCAGTCCCCCATCGGCGGAGCCGATTTCCAATCCCTCCTTGCTCGCGCCAGCGAGTGGTCTGTGGAGCTCGGGCAGACCTGCGAGTGGAACGAGCTGCTAGGGATGGTCCCAGTCACGGTCTAGTGTCATTCTTCTTATACCTTTTAATGCCATGTTTCTCTTTCAGTTTTACAAGTATTTCGGGACCGTCAACTATTCTTCCAGCTTCATAATCAGCTATACCTTTATTGACATGACTAGTCACGCCGCAATATTTTTACAACCACATATTATTCCTCATAAACTGTCACTAGCATAAACACCATAGTATCACCCTTCATATAGTAACAGAAATGCACATCTCCCTGCGTATAGATATCCATATGATCTACATCCTTCGATGTGTATACGCGATCTGTACTTTCCGAATAGTGATATCCGTACTCTTCCATAACCTTCTCAATATCTGAGATATCTTCCCCCACATGAATGCCCAGAAGATCATGCTCTTCATCTTCCACATAAACTTGCGTCCAATATAACCCGCCTCCTTCTGAAGGATATACGAATGCATAAGCTGTTATTCCACCCTCACTATATGTGGCAGGCGGGACCATATCGCCAAGTCCCCCTTCTGACGCAGCACCTGTTGACTCATCTGGCCTTCCCAATAGTTCTACATCTATATGACTATTCTCGTTAATAATCTTTGCCTGTTCAAATGCCTCTTTTACATTATCATTATTAGATTTAGCATTATTAGTATTAGCATTGCCAGTATCAATTTCAGCTTTACCACACCCAGTAATTATTAGCCCTAGTGTGAGAATTATCATAGCCCCAATCATTTTTATTTTCATAATCTTCTCCCAAAGGCATAATCGCCTTAACTCATTTAATATAAATGCCTATTTTTCACCGTCACTCTATTCCTAATTGTCTGAGCCCCTTGCATTCATAACCCACGCAAATCCTTTTGCGGTTCTTATATCTGCATCCTTAAAATGATTGCCCGCATCCCATTACTTCAGTTCCTTCCCCAACATATTAAAAGCGCTGATAAAACACTCACCGAAACGCTTCTGCCCATCCATAGTAAAATGCACCCCATCATATGCCATAGGAATATTCCAGGCTGCTGCATCTATGGCCTCCACATTGTAGGTCCCTGCCAGCTCTAAAAACATCCTATTCATCTCTATGCTAGCATCCCTGTATCTCATCATATCTTCATCATCTGCCTCAATGTATGGAGGGGCAATCATGATGAATCTGCCCTTGAAGTTATCCCTGACATATCCTAGGATACGCTCCATTTTTGCTGCAGCCTTTTTGGCATCTGGCATATATGTCAGCAATATGTCATTGGTGCCAAGCATCATCACCACAGTATCCTCTTCACTAAGTTCTGAGAGCATATTTGTAAAATAGCCGTACTGCACATCTGGCAGCTGACGGCCATTCATGCCATCCTCTATCACCTGGTAGGATTCTGATAGAGCCTCACTTACAATAGTGGCCCACCTTGCCTCAGCAGGATATCGTCCTGTGGCAAATCCTCTAGGGTCATAGCCGTATGTATTTGAATCTCCAAATAAAATTAACTTTCTCATTTCCCCCACATTTTCCTAATCAAAATCTAGCGCTGCCCCTTTTTACAGCTAATGAAATGGGGTCAGGCACTTCTTTTCTTGCAAAAAACTTATTAAGTTACTGCATCAGCTCTTGCATATACTGTCTTTCTGCCTGCACCAAATCTTACTAATGTCCCATCATCAACAAGCTTCTTTAAGGCTGATTCTACAGAAGAACTTCCAAGGCTTGGACAGCCTATAAGCACTTCCTGTTTTGAAAACTTACCTATACGCTCACTTACATAAGCTCTAACAATATCATATGACGTACTCTTTGCTCCAGCCGCATGGGCAATAGATACTCTTGCTTCAAATTCCTTGTAGCATGAAAGTATGATACTCAACATATACTTGATAAATGGCTTAGGATCATTTGTTCCCTCATGCCATCCTTGATCTGACTTTTGAAGAGCATCATAGTACGCTTCTTTTGTATCAGCTATAGCTTTCTCAACACTGATGTACTGTCCAACCATATATCCACTACGATATAGCAGCAGCAATGTTAATAGTCTGCTCATACGTCCATTGCCATCGTTAAACGGATGAATACACAAAAAATCAAGCAAGAAACAAGGTATTAAGATAAGTTCATCAACAACCTCTTGATCCAAAGCTTCTTGATATTTGTCACAAATAGCCTCGATAGCAGGTGGTGTTTCATATGGCTCTAATGGTTTAAACAAAACAACCTTTTCACCTGATTCCAATACCATGTCTATCTCATTTGAGGTTGTCTTATACTGTCCCCCATAAGAAAGATTTGTGAACTTAAGCAAATCTCGATGCATTTGAAGAATATAATTACTTCGCACAGGCAAAACATCATAATTCTCATGCACAAGGTTAAGCACATTTCTATAGCCGAGGATTTCTTCCTCATCCCTATTCTTAGGAGTAGTTTTGTCTGCTACAAGCTGCTTCAATCTGGCATTAGTAGTTATGATGCCTTCAATCCTGTTGGATGCCTCTGTACTCTGTACTTTTGCGATTTCAATAAGTCTATTAAGCTCCACGGGCTTTTGACGTAGAAAAAGCTCCTGTTTTCCCTTATACTCGTGAATCTTTGATATATACGACATTATCTCGTTATCCCAAGTTCTATCTGCAAGATAAGAATAATCAAATTTTCGCAATGATACGTTCTCCTTTCTCCCAAGGCGAGTATTTATCGCCCATTTCATCTACTGTTTTGGGAGATATTCTCTGTCGTTGGGAGAAAATCTCTACTCCCAATTATATCCCCTTTTCTCCCAATATGCAATTATAATTGGGGGATTATTCATTTTTTCATTTGTATAATAAGTGCCTAATTCCCGCCACAAGTTCACGACGCCCCAATAAAAAAAGCCATATCCGAAGATATGACCAAATATACAAAAGAAAAAAGCTCTGGGCCCTTCGCTTTCAGCAACGGGTCGAGCCTTATCTTGATTTTATTGTAACATATTCTCTTGAATTATCAACTTTCAACTTGAGCTGCTAGATATATGCGCCTGTTATATTATTATATCTAGAACTCTTTCAGCATTTCATAAACATCCGGAATATCATATACCAATGTTTCATAAACTATTTTCAAATCAACTTGCCCATAATCATGGACAATCTTATTTCTCATTATCCATAAATCTTGATTCCATCCTTCAAAACTTCATCTAATAATTCTGGGTTGGCCACCAACTGGTCTTTGTCCAAGAGATCAATCTTTTTATGCAACGTATTGCTCAATTTTTCAACCAAGCCATAAAATTTCAGTCCCTTCACAGTTGATGAAATAAGCAAATCTATATCACTATCCTCTTTTGCTTTTCCCTTTGCATATGAGCCAAAGAGATAACAATACTCAATTTCATAATCCTTAAAGACTTTTTCACACTTTTCTTTGATAGCTTCTATGTCTAGTATCCCGTGAGTCTCATCAATAGTATTAAGCTTTCCTAATGTTTCTATTAGGTATAAATACTTAATTGAATTGCTCTTTTGTGGGTCATTTTCATAAGACTTATATGATCGCAGTGAGACTTTCAAGTAATCTGCCGCTTGGCTCTGTGTATAACCTATTGATTTTCTAATCTCTTTTAAAGAATCAACCATAGTTTTGTCCTCCTAGAAGGATTATACCATCTATTTGCACTTTTCTCCGGATTAAAAGTGCAATTTCTGCCCCTTTCTTATTTTAAAAGTGCAATATTTGCACTTTTTTCTATGCAGAGGTGCAAAAAGATGAGGGCCTGACTCTTAGGTCAGGTTCTCATCTTTTCCATCGGCGAAGCCGATTTCCAATCCTTCCTTGCTCGCGTAGCGAGTGGTCTGTGGAGCTCGGGCAGACCTGCGAGTGGAACGAGCTGCTAGGAATGGTCCCATAAAAAGCAAAAAAGGTGCCTGACCCCCAATGGGAATCAGACACCTTCTAAATTTTTAAGCTTTACTCAACTATATAGTTAATTGTGCTGCCTACTTCACCACTTCCAATAATACCAAACTCTGTAGTCTGGCCGTTTGTAAGTGTTGAGTTCCATGACATAGGTGTGAATACATAGTAATCACCTTCCTGTGAAACATTTACGCACCAGCTCTGAGTAAGATTAATATCACTCTTCTTTACCTTAACCTTCCAGCTGTTCTTAGTGCTTCCGGATTTGTTGGTAACCTTGAAGCTTACCTGATATCCATCAGTCCAGCTGTTGATTGTATAGCTAAGGTCCATACCTGTCTGTTCTACAGGTGGATCTGGGATAACTATTGGCTCTGAATAAGCTGTAGCCTTCCATGAATATACATTCACTACACCACTACCAGAATTTACAAAGTAAATAGTCTGCTTTCCAGTAATGTTCTTAGAAGCTGTAATAGTATATTCTTTTGAATCACCACTAATAGTTGCTGAGCCAAGAAGAGGACCAGAAGCTGAATTTAATCTAACCTCAATCTTGCCTGTAGAAGTTGATGATGCTGTAATTACAAATTGTGAAACGCCATCTGTGAAGTTGACATTTGCAGTTCCTGCAGAACCATTTGGAGTAATATTTACAGCAGTCTTGCTTGGTGTAATTAATGCACCGCTAAGTATTGAAGCTGTAGTTGCATCAACACTTGTATATGGATCTACATTTGTTGCAGGTGGATTTACTGGTGGCTTCTCGCCTGCTGCAGCTGCCTGCCATCCATCAAGTGTTACCTGGCCACCCTTTGCCTCAAAGTAAATATAGTGTACGCCTGTGATATCTGATGAAACATTGATTGTAACTGGCTTTGTAATATCTGTACCAACTGCAACTGTTCCTGCTGGAGTCTTTGAATCATCAATATATACATTAAGGCTTACCTTTGGTTTTGATGCCTGAGCATATACGTTGAATGCTGAAACGCCCTTAGAGAAATCAATATTCTGTACAAGGACATAACCATTTTCATTGATTACAACCTTATCTTTTGAAGGTGTAACCATTGCATTTGTAAGCTGCTCTGCAGTAGCAATCTCTGCCTCAACCTTAGCATAAGGGTTGATTGTATCGCCTACTGGTGGCTGGTCACCTGATGTCTTTGCTACCCATGAATCAAGTGTAACACCTGTTCCAGCTGTAACTACAAAGTAAACATCATGTGTTCCTGTAACTGTTGCAAGTGCCTTAGTTGTCTTAGTCTCGATTGTACTATTTTGGCTTAGTCTAAATGCTGCAACCTTGTCGCCTGTAGCTGAATCAAGTCTGATTTCAAGCATTGCTGCTGATGCGGCAGAAACATTTGCATTAAACTCTGTTACACCCTGAGCGAAGTTTACGTTCTTGTATGCAACATAAGAGTTAGCCTGTGTAAGACTTACAGCATCCTTCTTAGGTGTAACTCTTGCATTACTCATATCAGTTGCTGCTGCGCTTTCAGCTTCAACTGTAGCGTATGGATTTACTGTATCACCTACTGGTGGCTCTACTGGTGGCTGCTCGCCTGCTGCAGCTGCCTGCCATCCATCAAGTGTTACTGAACCTCCCTTTGCTTCGAAGTATACATAATGTACACCTGTGATATCTGTTGAAACATTAATTGTAGTTGGCTTTGTGATATCTGTGCCAATTGATACTGTTCCTGCTGGAGTCTGTGAATCATCAATGTATACATTAAGGCTTACCATTGGCTTAGAAGACTGAGCATATACATTGAATGCTGAAACGCCCTTAGAGAAATCAATATTCTGTACAAGGACATAACCATTTTCATTGATTACCACCTTATCCTTAGATGGTACAATCATTGCATTTGTAAGCTGCTCTGCAGTAGCGATCTCTGCCTCAACCTTAGCATATGGGTTGATTGCTCCTTCAACTGGAGGCTCTACCACTGGTGGCTGCTCTCCACCTTCTGCAGCTTTTGCTGTCCATGAATCAATTGTAATACCTGAGCCTGCTGCAACTACAAAGTAAACATCATGTGTTCCTGTAACTGTAGCAAGTGCCTTAGTTGTCTTAGTTGTAATTGTTCCATTCTGATCTAATCTAAATGCT
>JAFYYE010000002.1 GCA_017557715.1 Pseudobutyrivibrio sp. | reverse complement strand
GGAAAGAGCTTTTGAGGTTATGAACAAGCTCAAAATACCATATATCTTATCAAACATAGGAGATACTAAGACACTGGTTGTTCATCCAGCTTCAACAATATCTCTTCACAGCACCGAAAAGGAGCTGGAGGATGCTGGAGTATTTGATGATCTGATTCGTATTTCCGTAGGTATTGAGGACATTGAAGACCTTATAGAGGACTTCCGTGTAGCGTTATCGTAAGTAAAAAAAGGAGTAGAAAATGGCAGAAAAAATTGATTACAAGGCTCTGAAGGCTGGCGGCTTCATGAAGCAGGTTCAGAAGGGTTATGGTTCACTTAGATTGCAGGTAATCGGAGGCAATCTTGATGCAAAGGCAGTAAAGACAGTTGCTGAAGTTGCAGAAAAATATGGTCACGGTTATGTGCATATGACATCACGTCAGGGAATTGAAATTCCTTTTATTCATGTAAATGACTTAGATAAGGTAAAGGAAGAACTTAAAGCAGGTGGCGTTGGCACAGGTGTATGTGGACCTAGAGTTCGTACAATCACTGCCTGTCAGGGCTCAGAAATTTGTCCAAGTGGATGTATCGATACCTACACATTAGCTAAGGAATTAGATGCAAGATATTTTGGTAGAGAGCTTCCACACAAGTTTAAGTTTGGTGTAACAGGCTGTCAGAACAACTGCCTTAAGGCTGAGGAAAATGACGTCGGAATCAAGGGCGGAATGACAGTTGAATACAAAGAGGACGCATGTATTTCATGTGGTGTATGTGTAAAGGCTTGTAGAGAGTCGGCACTTACAATGAATGATGGCAAGGTAGAGATTGACCGCAACAAGTGTAACAACTGTGCACGCTGCGTAAAGAGCTGTCCTACTGATGCTTGGGAGGGTACACCAGGCTACATCGTATCCTTCGGTGGAACCTTTGGAAACAAGATCTACAAGGCCGAAGAGTATGTGCCTATCATCCGCGACAAGGAGACACTTTTCCGCGTCACTGATGCAGCCATCGAATACTTCGAGGCTAACGCAAAGCCTAGCGAGCGCTTCCGCGCAACCCTGACTCGCCTCGGCGACGAAGGACTCCGCGCAGCCCTCAATCAGGCATATGCAGGTAACTAAGATATTAGATGAGCCAGTAGGCATCAAGCTCTTAGATTTCCTTAGCGAGACGTGCTGTCGAGCGGGGAAATACTAAGGCTTGTAGCTGTAACTGGCGGACTAGGAGGATTAGAAAATGGCAGATGTAATTGAGTTTGATGAGAAGATTGATATTACTGATAAGGTGTGCCCTTTGACTTTTGTTACTGCAAAGGTGGCAATCGAGGAGCTTGATGACGGGGAGGTTTTGGCGATTAGATTGAATGATGGCGAGCCAGTACAGAACGTGCCTCGTTCATTTAAGGAGGATGGCCACCAGATTTTAAAGCTTACAGATAATGAGGATGGTACATACACATTGTATGTAAGAAAGGTAGAGGAATAATATGGCTACTAGAATTTATACAGAGGATTTTTCAACGAAGGTTCTTGAAAGCGATTTGCCTGTACTTGTAGATTTTTATTCTGATTCTTGTGTGGTTTGCAAGAAGCTTGCGCCTACTATTTGTGAGATAGAAGAAGACTATGAGGGAAAGGTATCTGTATTTAAGTACAATACAGGCTATGATAAAAAGCTTGTAGAAGAATATGGTATTTTGTCTAATCCTACGGTGATTTTATTTAAGGATGGACAGGTTGTTGGAAAACAGGTTGGAGCAAAGGATTATGATGAGCTTTCTGATTGGATAGATGGTCTTATCTAATAATCCAGGTTATTATTTAGCAGGAGGATAATGAAATGACAATTACAGTAGCAGGTGAGAAAAAGGAATACAAGGATGGACTTACACTTCCTGAGCTTATCGAAGCAGAGAATGTAGAGACACCAGAGTATGTAACAGTATCAATTAATGATGAGTTCATTCTTACAGAGAATAAAGAGACAACAGTTTTAAACGAAGGTGATTCAGTAGAGTTCCTTTATTTCATGGGAGGTGGACAGTAATGGCTATGACAGATCAGCAGATTGAGCGTTATAGTCGCCACATCATCCTCAAGGAGGTAGGAGCCAAGGGACAGAAGAAGCTTCTCAATGCAAAGGTTCTTATCATTGGTGCTGGTGGACTTGGAGCACCAGCTGCTATGTATCTTGCAGCAGCAGGTGTTGGTAAAATCGGTATCGTAGATGCGGATGAGGTAGATTTATCAAATCTTCAAAGACAGATTATTCACTCTACAGCTGACATTGGAAAGCCAAAGGTGAAGTCTGCAAAAGAGACTATGAATGCAATGAATCCAGATGTTGAGGTAGTAACATATCACAAGTTTGTGGATTCTACAAATATCAGAGAGTTAGTTCGTGAATACGATTTTGTTATTGATGGAACAGATAATTTCCCAGCAAAATTCCTTATAAATGATGCGTGTGTAATGGAGAAGAAGCCATTTTCTCATGCAGGAATTATACGTTTCAAGGGTCAGCTTATGACCTATGTTCCTGGGGAAGGACCATGCTACAGATGCGTATTCAAAAATCCACCACCAAAGGATGCTGTGCCTACATGTAAGCAGGCTGGTGTTATTGGTGCTATGGGTGGTGTTATTGGCTCACTTCAGGCTATGGAGGCCATTAAATACATCGTTGGTGTAGGAGATTTGCTTACAGGAAAGCTTCTCACTTATGATGCTGTAAATCAGGACTTCAGAAAAATTAAGCTTCCACACGACACCAGTACATGTCCAGTATGTGGCAAAAATCCTACAATCACAGAGCTTATTGATTATGAGCAGGAGGTTTGTGAGGAGACCGCTGGTCGTTTTGAGGCAGATAGATAATTTTTTTTCTTTCTTGGCAGGTAGCTTTTGGCTACCTGTCTTATTTTGTTTTTTGGAGTACTTTTAAGAAAAAAATCCTGGGTGAAAAATCCCTTTAAAGCCGAATCTCCCTACGTTTTTCGATATAGAAATCTTTGATAACTGGGAATAAATTTAATGTATAACCTACTATATTGATATGTAATTATTCAGCAGTTATAATATCAACCAAGATTGACCTAGTACAATGGTAGGTTGAATAGTGATTCGTAAAGCTGACCGTAGATATCGGAGGCCTATGTCTAGTAGCTTACAATTTTTGACAGGTCTTTATTTTATATCTAATTAATTAAAAGGATTAATTAATTTAAAGCTTGAAAGGGAAAAGGTGAGAACATGAAAAAGAAAAAAATTTTAGGACTGTTACTTGCAGCAACACTTGCTACTACAGGATTAGTTGGTTGCGGAAACGAGCCAAAGGAGTCGGTAGATAATGAAACATCTATCGAGGCAGGAGCAGAGGTTAATCCAGAGGACATCAAGGGTGAGATTACATTTGTAAGTGCCAACGATCAGACTGGTGCATTGGATGAGATGATTGCCTCCTTCAATGAGGTTTATCCAAATGTAGTTGTAAATCATGAGAGTCTTCCTGGCGCCAGCGATGATATCAAGGAGAGCCTTATGACATCACTTGCAGCTGGAGATTCAAGTCCTGACGTATTCGAGTGCGATATCATTTGGGTTTCTCAGTTTGCAGCAGCTGGCTGGCTTGCAGATGTAACAGATAATATTTCTGCTATCTCAGATCAGTATTTGGGAGGACCTCTTTCTACTGTTTATTTCAACGACAGAGCTTATGCTTACCCAGATTACACAGATGTTGGTCTTCTATACTATCGTTCAGACCTTATTGATACACCACCTACTACATGGGATGAGCTTGTGGAGCTTTCAAAGGAGCACATCGGCAAAGATGGAATCGAATATGGATATCTTTTCCAGATGTTCCAGGGTGAGCCAACAAGCTGCAACATGCTTGAGTTTATCAAGCAAAACGGTGGTCAGGATTTGGCAGATGGCGAGTTTAAGCTTAACAGCAAAAATTCAGTAGAGGCACTTGAGTTTGTAGAGGAGCTTATTTCTTCAGGAGTTTCACCTGAGGGTGTTCTTACTCACAAGCCTGCTGATTCTAGAGCAATCTTCGAGGAAGGAAAGGCACTATTCTTAAGAAACTGGACAAGCGCCTATGCACTTACTCAGACAGAAGAAGGTAGCCAGGTTGTTGGAAAGGTTGGTGTAGCAGCACTTCCTACAGGACCAAATGGTAAGTCTTCATCAGGTACTCTTGGTGGATGGGCATTTGCAGTAAATGCATACTCAGAGCAGACAGAGGCTGCAAAGGCATTTGCACAGTACATGTCTAGCTATGATGCACAGAAGATTTCAGCATTAAAGAGAGGTACATTCCCTGTTGTTGCTGATGTATATGATGACGAAGAGGTATTGAGTGAGCAGCCTTACATTGCAGCTGTAAAGGACGCAGCAGATGCAGCAGAACCAAGACCACAGGTAAGAGATTACTCTACAGTATCTACTCTTTTTGCAGAGTACATTCATAAGGCACTTGCAGGTGATCTTAGTAACGAAGAAGCATTAAAGACTCTTGACGAAAAGCTTAATGAAGCATTAGCTCAGATGAAATAAAGGAATAATCCATGAATAAGACATTAAAAGAAAACCTAACTGGATATCTAAGTATTGCACCTTCAATAATTATGATTGGAGGTGTGGGGATTATCCCAATACTTATCACAATTACATACAGCTTTCAGTATAGGGTTCTTACGGATCCGTTAAACAATCATTTTGTTGGGCTTGAAAATTATATCAAGCTTTTGACGGATCCCTCCTTCTGGGAGGTGTTTAAAAACACAGCGGTGTTCGCCATTATCTCGATGGTGGTGGAGCTTTTTGTGGGACTCGTGGCTGCCTTATTTATGAACAGTGCAAAACGCTACGTGGGATTAATAAGAACTATTATTTTGATTCCATGGGCCATTCCAGGAATCATTATTGCGTACATGTTTTCATTTTTATTTAATGATCAGCTCAGTGTTATTAATGTAATTTTGGAAGGACTTCATATCATAGATGCTCCAATCACATTTTTGGCTAATAAGCACTGGGCAATGTTTGTAGTGATTGTGGCAGATACCTGGAAGCAGTTTCCCTACGTGGCTCTTATGCTTTTAGCTGGTCTTCAGACCATCCCAAAGGAGCTTTATGAATCTGCCAGTGTAGATGGTGCAGGAACAATAGCACAGTTCTTTAAAATCACACTTCCAAATCTTAATGGGATTATGTT
>JAFYYE010000455.1 GCA_017557715.1 Pseudobutyrivibrio sp. | reverse complement strand
ATTCTTTCATAATCGTCCAAAAAGTAATATAAATGGAATGCGACGTGAAATGTATATGGAATTATCTTATGCTCAGATTGGAGAGATTGACACAAAACTCAGTCTTAAAACTGGAATAATAACCCGTGATCCTATGAGAACAGTAGAACTTATTGAACTATGCATGAAACTTCCACTTGAGTGTTTTGTATCTTCTGATTTTGATAGAAGACTGGTTAGAGTGGGAATGGAAGGGATTGTTCCAAAGGTGATTAGAGAGGATATGCGTCATAGAGGAAGACAGAGCGGAGATAATAGTTATCGTGTAAAGAAGGCTTGGCCAGAGGTGAGCCCTGAAGTGAAAAATAGGCTATATAGAGATGAGGCTATAAAGTTCTTTGATAAGGAAAAGCTCAGTAATCTCTTAAAGGGTATGGATGAAAATATTGATGAAATAAGTGATTTAGATTTGTCCCTCGCTGTTGATTTGTACTCTTTTGGAAGCTATATAAACCTATTAAATAATACACATGGTGTGGCATAATCGTCAGATAATGCGTCTGATTGCTGGATAAGTAGTACACAATTCTAACATTACAATTATAATTCTTACAAAGTTGTTAGGATTGTAGACTAATTACGAAGTCAATGTTATATTCTATAACGTAGTTGAGAAACAATTATAAATTCTTATATAAGAAAGGAGAGCACGTTATGAAGACATGGAATACACCAGCAATCGAAGAGGTATCATTCGTTGAGACAAAGCAGGGTGGTACAACTACAGTTGTTTTGGATGGCATTATTTATGATGATCCAAGATATCCAGGTGAGCCTGTAGGAACATTTGAGTCTTAATTTGGTCAAAGCAAACTGATTTTACAAGGAGGAAAACAGTGATGAAAAAGTGGGAAAATGCTACTGTAGAAGAAATCAGCTTAGAGGAGACAGCTCATGGTGCACAGCCTAGCTTATCTACAGATGATGTTTGGGTTGATGATCAGGACGGAACAGCTCGTTGCGCATGGGAGTCATAATTCAATTTTGACTAAGCTAAAAATAGTTAATTTAGGCGAGGACGATTAAATGGTCCTCGCTTTTTTCTTGCATAATTTGAAATATGGTATAATAAGCTTGCTATGGGAGGATGACAGATATGAGCTATGCACTGCTACTTGTTGATGATGATACAGAAGTTTTATCTATAAATAGAAAGTTTTTCGAGCAGTATGGTTATGAAGTATATACTGCTGAAAATGGTGCAGAGGCAAAAATCGAAATAGATGAGAGAAGGTTTGACTGTATAGTTTTGGATGTCATGATGCCCGGCATAGATGGTTTTAGTTTGTGTAGATGGATAAAGGAACGATGCAACACTCCAGTTATCTTTCTTACTGGGAAAGATGCTGAGGATGATAAGATAAATGGTCTGCTTTTAGGTGCAGATGATTATATGGTAAAGCCATACAGCCTTAGGGAGCTGGAGGTGAGAATACAGGTGCTTATTAGAAGGTATTCTTCTACTACCAGTACAAGAATGGCGGAGATAGTTTTTTCTCCACTAAGGATAGATTTGCAGAAGCATTCAGCATATTACAACAGTGAAAAAATTCAGCTTTCAAATAAGGAATTGGATTTCCTCGTTACTTTGGCGAAACAGCCACAAAAAGTTTTTTCTTTTGAGGAACTTGGTAATATAATTTGGGGTGATTATATAGATTCAGACAGAAAAACAATTATGGTAACAGCCAGTCGATTGAGAAAGAAACTGGACACTTACCCAGGACTAGAAAATTCCATTGAAACCATATGGTCCAAGGGCTATAAGTTTTCAATGAGTAAATAAAAGGTGTTAGAATAATGAAAAATGATTTTAAGAAGCCTGAGTTATCGGTATCTGACTTAACAAGATCTCTATACAATGTTTCAAAAAAATTGCAGCAGGCCAATCAGGAATTAATGGTTCATGAAAGGGAAAGTGCTCTTTTTTATGCCAATATTTCTCACGACTTGCGTTCGCCGATTACAGCCATTAGCAATGCTATAGAGTATCTTCAGGCTAATCAGGATATATCCAGAGAAGAACTCAATGAAACATTGAATCTTATGGGGGAGCGAACCAAATATCTTACCAGATTGATAAATGATATTTTTCTCTTAGCTTCTCTTGATACGCCAGCATCGTCAGTTCATATGGAACCTGTGAATCTCAGGTTCTTGCTGGAAGATTATTTCTATATGAATCAGGAGGATGCAGCATACGCAGATTGTGATTTAAAACTTGAGCTTTCTGAAAGGTTCATAGAAAAGAATCTAATGGCACTTTTAGACCCACATCTCATATATCGTGCATTGGACAATTTGTATGCAAATGCTGTAAAATATTGCGACAAGCGACCGGTTATCACTCTTGGAGCTGATGTTGCGGAAGACGGTACGCTGGTTGTTTTTGTGAAGGATAATGGTATAGGTATTTCAGCCGATAATATGGCTAAGATTTATGATAGGGGATTTAGAGTTGATAGCTCTCGAACACCAAGTGCTGACAATGGCAGCGGTTTTGGGTTATCTATTGTAAAGGGGATTGTCGAATGTCATAAGGGAAATATTGTATGTGAAAGTACTCCTGGAGAAGGTACGATTTTTAAAGCATATTTTTCTGATACTAAGGAGAACTTGATTTAGTGAAAAAAGTAGATTTTGGAATAAAAATTACATTAAGAATATTAGCTGTACTTATTATATTGGGACTATTAGGATTTGTTAGTCCACTTCATTTAAAAAGATATGACTTGCATTTTGATAATTTACCAGAGGAATTTGATGGATATAAGATAATACAAATCTCGGATTTTCACTGTAAAGAGTTTGGAGATAAAGAATCTACTCTTATAAAAATGGTCAAAAAAACTCATCCTGACATAATTTTACTTACCGGAGATATAGTGGATGAAAAGCATACAGTAGACAATGCCAGATATCTTCTTGAAGGTATAACTGATATTGCTCCAGTTTATTTCGTGACGGGTAACCATGAGTATTATGATGGAGCACCATATGATCAGTTTATTGATATCTGCTATGACCTAGGAGTCACAATACTTGATGATGAAAGTGTTCCTATTGAGAAAAATGGCGCAACTATTTTATTGTCAGGATTGGATTGGAAATCATCTACGGCGCACATGAAGGGGATTTTAGGATATGCTGATAGCAATTATTTTAACATTCTAATGGCTCACGATTCTTCAAAATTTAATTTTTATGCGGAATATGATTATGACTTAGTCTTCTCTGGTCATGGTCATGGTGGTTTAATACGAATCCCGTTCATTGGCGGTGTATTTGGAACAGATGGAACATTTTTCCCAGAGTACGATTACGGAATTTTTAAGATGAAAAATTCGGAAATGGTATCCAGCTCAGGCCTTGGTGATGCGAGAATTCCTAGGTGGAACAATGCCAGAGAAGTGGTGCTTGTAAAACTGCATAAAAATAAATAGATAGAGTAATAAGAATGACTGATGAGGTATAAAGCCTTGTCGGTCATTTTTTATATTTCTGTGAACAATTAAATGGTTAATTGAAATAATTGTCTGATAATTTTATAATTAAATTATCTAAAAATTGGGGTATAATGCACACCTTAAGGAGATACGGTTGGAACCAATTAATGTTGAAAAGGGGAAAAAGATAATAAATGAAGGCGATCCTGTGGATAGCATGTATGTTATCGTGACGGGGTCTATTGAGCAGGTTTGGAAGGACCAGCATTTGATGCTTGGACCTGGTACTATTGCGGGGCTTTCTGATGCATTGAATCTTGAGTATGAGGCAGATTATACTGTGGCTGAGGATTCTATGGTAATAAAGTGTCCTTATAAGACAATGGCAGATTTTGATGCCATCTTTGAGGCTCAGCCTGTCTACATTTTTGGTTTTTCAAAGGGGGCATTTAGGCAGTGTAGGGATGTTTTTAAAATCTACGATGAGCTAAAGAAGAAGTCTGATGATTTCTACAGCTACTGCCGTGGAATTAACAATGAATATAAAAAGCAGTGCAGGGCAATGGGGGCTGAGATTCAGGAAATTGCCATGCTTGAAGAGATAGAGCCACTGGATTTAAAGAATGAAATCCTTAAGTGGGAGCACGACTACATAGATAGTCTAAATTCTGTTGATAATAAAGAAATTGAAAACATATACGGAAGTAGAAATGAAATCGCCACAGGCGTTATTGGAATAAGCTGTGGCTATATGAAGCGCGCTATTGAATGTATTGAGACCATGGGCTTCTATTTGGAGGAGTTTGCGCCTATCCTTTTATCTCAGGATAAGGGGGATATGTTTGAGCTTCTTTTCAATCTGCAGATATATGCTGCTCAGCGCGGTGCCAAGCAGGATGATATCAAGAAGCTAATGAAGATGCTCTATAAGTTTATGTCGCAGTCTGGGCTTTATGACAAAGCGTTGATAAAAGAGAGATGGACTGAGTACGACAGCCATGATTTTGCTGCTACAGCCGCAAGCTTCGATGAGGCCAAGATGATGAAGCAGGCTGAGTTTACTCAGACTTTTGAACATATCTGCGAATTTGCAGAGGTGGATGAGGAAAAGACAGCTGAATATAAGGAACAGCTTGATGCTTATCTTGCTCTTTCAGATAGAGAGGGTAAAGAGGATAACGAACGAAAGGTTCGTAAAAAGGCTGTTGATTTATTCTACGAGATTTATCAAAAGACTTTCTTCAGAGCATTGGAATTCGAAGCTTATGGTGGAGAGTTAGATACAATCATAAAGATGTTTTTGAATTTGGGATACATTCACTATGATGCTATAGGGGACGAGTTAACCAATGAGCTGGCAGATATATGTGATAGATTAGATACTCTCTGCCAAAGTGAGCATGTATTTACAATTTACAGTTGGTTGCGTGCTGTCTATGCAGGTGAGCGTGAGCCTAGCCGAAACGAGCTGGATTTGGATTATCGAGGATTCGTTTTGGAGGAGCGAAAAGCAGGCAATATTTCCGAAGCTGATATGCCAACTTGGATGAATGACCAGGAACAGAAGGTTAAGTTCGAAATGAACAATTTCTTTGTTTCTGCTAATAGAACAACCTCAGGAAAGATGACTTCATTCTGTCCTGTTCTTACAAAAGAGGATTTTGGCGCAGAAGTCATGAAGATGATGCTGACCAAGACGAAGCTGGAGGAGTCTATGGCTAAGGTGGAGGAAGTGGATTATGGCATCTTCCTTCGCGAGGGCTTCTTTACAGATATGGAAGCCAATGTTAAGAGTGAATCCTATCTTAAGAGAGTACCACCAGATATCATTCTTCTTCCAAACTGCGGAATGCGTGCCATGATGTGGCAGGAGTGCGGTGGAATCAAGGTTGATACTCCAGGTAGATTCGTATTTCCGATGTTCACCTTCGATGATTTGGATAAGCTGATGATTTACTGCTGTGGCGCTTTCCGCTGGGAGATTTGCCGAAAGGAGCAGGGCTCTCGATGGAACGATATTGGTTCGGAGTGTCTTACATCAGATTTTTACGATTATTTCACCTTCTATCGCAAGAACAAGGACTTGTCAGCTGAAAATAAGGAAAAGGTAAAGACATTGCTTAAATCTTCCCGTAATAATATGCGTGAAGCCTTTACAAAGCAGTACACAATCTGGATTAATTTTGAGGCGCAGGGAAGTATTCGTCTAAACAAAGCAGAGCGAAATATTTTGAACAAGCATTGTACTTTCTCAAAGCCGTATCGTTCAAAGGTTGCAAATCATCCAATGTATGAGCAGGTTATCTCCCGACACGAGATAAAGTGCAGCCAAGATTTAAACCACTTGAAGACAATGATAGACAGGGTGGAAAAGAATGGCGGAACTGTTCCGGATGAAGTTAAACAGGGAATGGAATATCTAAGAATGTAGAAATAGTAATGGCCAGCTCATAGAGCTGGCCAATTCTTTATCTATTAATTTTATACGTATATGCGGTATTATAAGTCGCCAGATACAATGTGTCATCAACAATTTCAAACTGGAATGGAGCAGATTCGAGCTCAATCTGGTCCACCTTATCACCTGTATTCTTATCAAGGAGATAGAGATAATCAGGCTCTGTCGTAAATCCATATCCACAGATAATAGTATCATCAACAATCTGGAAATTGTTTGAATTGCAAAGGAGAGCGTCGCTTCGCCAGAGAACCGAATCTGTCTTCATATCGATTGCAACCATATATCCAGTGCGGGATTCCTCTGAAGCATATCCGCTATGAGCTAAAGAAACATATAAAACTCCGTCCATAGCTTTTGCCCAGTGAATATAAAGACGTTGTGCTGTTTCAGTGCCAATTGTATCATCTGGACCATTGCAGAGAGTCTCTAAATCGTAAGTGTGAAGCAAATCGTTGGTCTCGGCATCGTAAAGGAACAAAGTAGTATATTCGTATCCCCAATCTCCGCCATCGCCAGGTGCATAGTAGTAATTACCATCACCATAGCTTAAGAATGGTGTGTCAAAACCATTTTTTGTAGCCCAAGCATCTGTATCAAGCCAATCTGAAACGTCCTT
>JAFYYE010000454.1 GCA_017557715.1 Pseudobutyrivibrio sp. | reverse complement strand
TTTATTATATCATTTAAAGTTTCTTTTGGAATATCTGGATGCTCATTAAGATAGTCAGATATTTCTCTGAACACCTCTTTTATATTAGCATCAGCCTTTAAAGTACCATTCTCACCAAAAATCTCAAGATTATCCTTTGGAAAATCCGGTAATGAACTAAGCAATGTATTAAATGAAGCAATCTGCTTTTCACCTGCAAAGCTATTTAAAGTTTGTGTACCAATATTTTCCTGTATAATAGCTTCTTTTGACTGTTGTTCCACAACCTGTGACTGTTGCTGTATAGTAACTTCCTTTGCATTTTCAGCCACCTCAGTGGCCTTCTCCTGCCCAGCAACAACATTAGTCTCATTATTCTGCAGAAGATTATTAACATTTAAATCCAGATTATTATTTTGTAGAGAATTGACCGAACCTTCTACATTCGAATTAATATTTTGAGTTTGAGAATTCGTCGACGCTATTTGCTGTGGATTAGCTTCAGCTTCCTCAGCCTCGACTTGCTGCTGAACATTTTCAGCTACAGCCTCTTCTCCACCTACAAACAACGCTCTTAACTGATTGTTTAAATCTATTACCTGTCCAGTTGATATATCCTCAGAAGACATCAGCTCGGTAATCATATCAGAAATTACTTCAAAATTATTTGCAAGCACAGCTTTATCATTGGCATAATTTTGGAACATGGCAACATTTTCAGGTGAAAGATCCATACCATATTTAGCCATCGTAACAAGCGTCTGAGTATCCACCTGAGGATTGTTAAGCATAGCCCTATTCATAGCTGCAAGATTTTCTGGATTAATTGATAACGAATTTTGCATCAAAGAATTAACCATATTAATGGTTCTTTCATTTGCTGCTATGTTGGCCATATCAAGAGCCTTAAGAAGTGTTGGATTAGCATTTAAGCTATTTAAAGAAACGGGACGAATCTGAATCAAACTACCATCATTGCTTTTTACCTGAAAGAACACAGACTGACCAGGCACAAGGCTAACACCAGAATCCAAACGGGCAGTCATAGTCTGCCCATTGGCCAGCCCAATGGTAACCTTGCCATTCTCAATAGAATTAACAGAGCCTTCAAAAACCTCTCCTTCCTTCAGGTTATCAGTAACTGAACCTGTGAGAGATTGACTCTGGCTCATCTTTGTAGTATCGGCAGCATTGATATTGTAGCCGTTACCATATGGATTAAGCCCAGTGTTAATGTTCATAACTCACCCCGACCGTATTACACGAAATTACCTATGAAAGATTTTCTATGTATTGGACATGGACCGTATTTCTTAAGAGCCTCGATGTGCTCCGCAGAACCGTATCCCTTGTTACTAGCAAAATGATACTCTGGATAAATGCTATCGTATTCTACCATCATTCTATCTCTTGTAACCTTTGCAATAATACTGGCTGCACCTATTGTGATAGATTTAGCATCTCCTTTGATAATTGGCACCTGTGGTATTTTTACCTGAGGAATAGTGACCGCATCATTCAAAAGAATCTGTGGCTCCACGCTACTTTCTTCTATAGCCTGTCTCATTGCCTCATATGTAGCCTGTAAAATATTGATATCATCAATTCGAGCCTCAGAAGCTGCGCCTATGCCAACGGAAACGGCCTTTTCCATTATCTCTTCATAAAGCTCTTCACGCTTTGCAGCAGTAAGCTTTTTCGAATCATTGATATAAAGAATTTCACAGTCCTTAGGCAAAATAACACATGCTGTAATTACTGGACCTGCAAGAGGACCTCTACCAACCTCGTCAATTCCACCTATAAACTCGTACTGTTCCCAGTATTTGTTCTCATATTCTTTCAGACGAAAGATGCGCTCCTTTTCTAATCGAAGCTTTTCCATCTTTTTCTGAGCCTGGCCTATTATTTTAGAAACTCCAGGCCTGCCATCATTAATGTATTCCTGAATAAAATCAGGAAGAAGCTCTAAATCCGCTTCCTTGTATTCTTTTTGAATTTCAGTGATTTTCTTTTCGCTCATGATTAGTCAATATTGTCAACAAGACCAAAGTCAGCAAAAGGATATACCCTGAGCCATGCCTTACCAACAATATCATCTCCCTTAATATTTCCAACAGCCTCAAATCTTGAGTCTGTACTGTTGTTACGATTATCACCAAGAACGAAATATTCATCAGCTCCTAAAATGATAACAGAACTAGCCAGTCCCGCATTGAGAATAGTCTCTGTGCCGTATCCTTCCTCAAGAAGCACATCATTAATATAGATATTTCCAGAACCATCAATATAAACTATTTCGCCAGGAAGACCAATAATACGCTTGATGTAATAAGTATCTTCCTCATATTGATATGGGAATACAACAACATCGAAACGTTCAGGGTCATGCAGTCTGTAACTGATTTTATCAACAATAAGATTATCTCCGTCAGAAAGTGTATCCTCCATTGAAGAACCACTAACAACAGTTCTTTGACCTATAAATTGTGTAATAAGAAATACAACTAAGAAACAAACTAAGACATTAACTACAACGCTAATAATCTCTTTGA
>JAFYYE010000453.1 GCA_017557715.1 Pseudobutyrivibrio sp. | reverse complement strand
GCAAGGACTGACAACTCTTTGTGCTCTCCGCCTCTGTAACTATTGCTGTAGCCTTATAAGCGCCCTTATCCTCTACTCGCTGCCAGTTTCCATCATAATACTCTGTAAAACCTTCAAATCCAGAATTGGTTAAATATTTTTCTGCTGCATTGGTAGCCACATTCACCGCTCCTGTGATTTCTTTCGCATCCCTACTCGTTCCGTAGGCGGTTGCAAAACACTGTACGCAGATAGCAGAAACTATGATGAAAAATAAAATTGAAAACATCAGCTCAGTCATAAAAATTCGTGAGCCATTGTTTCTAATCTGCATTTGCCACCACCTCCTCTTCAGAATATTCGGCTGTTTCTTCAGGATTTTTTGTGTAGTTTAATGATGATTTAATTCCTATCTCTACCACCTGATTAATACCATTTTTCTCCTGAACCTGCACTTCGATTAGTTGATTGTCCACCCAACTAAACGACATTCCTTTTATTTCAATGAGCTTATTTCCAAAATCTGCAGTTACTCCTGCACCATCCTTAGCATTAAGCTCCATCAAGTATCCGTCCATGTAATAGATGTAAAGGGAATATCCTTCCGCCTCTTCCATCCTTATAGCCTGATTTCCATTAATCTCAGTGATTTCTATAGCTCCAGCCCTATCATGCTGACGTACTTTCTCCCTGATATAAGCTGTTGCTGCTCTTGTACCTGCATTTTCCTCATTTGCCTTCACCACAGCCTTATAGGAATTTACAGCCATCAAAAGCACACTCACTGCCGAAAAAGTGAATATAAGAAACAGAATCATAAGGAACATGATATCAATATTATGTTTTTTCGCCCGTTTCTTGTTAATAATCAAAGCTAAAAACCCTCCAAAACTGCCAGATTACCATCTTCCCTTGTTAATAATGGTAATTTCTGGTTTCATATTCGCCCCGTAAATCACATAATCCACTCTGAAAAGCTCATCATCATAAATAATTCCATAGTTTTCTTGTAGATATTCAAAACTTTCCGGATATCTTCCCTCTGTGACATAGCACTGCATAACCGCTCTTTCTATAGCACTGTCAAGATTGCTCTGCTGTTCATCTATAGAGCTTTTTGAAGCCTTCGCAACAGCCAAAAGAAACAGCACAAAAATTATGATAAATAAGCCGGCTGAAATAAGAGTGGTTGAGACCATATTCTTTTTTTTGATTTGATGAATGCCATCCAGACTTCCAAATCGTGTTTTAGACATACTAAATCATCCCCGACATAATATTTAACAGCGGTAACATAACTGAAAGAAGAATAATTCCTACAATAACTGAAAGGATTATTACAAGAGTAGGCTCTACAACAGCGATAAGGTCGTTAATTTCCTCGTCTGCCTCCTCCTGATATGTAGTAGCAACCTTCTCCAAAACGTTCTCCATATTACCTGTTTTTGCGCCAAGAATCGCCATTCTGCCATACAATCCGCCAAAGATTCCTGACATTGAAAATGCCTTTCCTATATCCATTGTATCCGCAAAGGAATCCTTGCACTTCTCCACCTTCTGACCAAATTCTGGAGCATCTACAATACGTCCGCTCACATCCAAAGATTGCATTACATCCATACCACTAGAAAGTGTCATAGCCATTGCCGATGCAAATCTACTGGTAGAAATCTTTGAATAAATTGACTTAAACTTAGGGCTCTTGTAAAGAATTCCGTTTCTGTGCTCCTTGCCCCATGCAGTTTTGTTAATAACAATGAGATAAATCACAATGGCAGCTAAAAGAATTAAGAAAAATACGCCATTGCTTTTCATGAATTTTCCAACTGAAAGAAAGCCCGCTGAAAGGCCGTCCATTGTGCCGCCCAGCTGCCTAAAGACCCTGTCAAAGACAGGCATAATTTCTGTAACTAATACGATAATGATTACCAGCATCATAGCCACCATCATAAGTGGATATGTTACCGCGCTTCGAATTGCGCTGCTGATAGCCATTTCTCTTGAATAATGAGCCGCAAGATTTACAAGAACAGAATCCATTTTACCGGTCTGTTCTCCCATCTTTGCCATCTCTACAAAATAATCAGGGAACACTCCCGCACCTTCGATGGCCTTTGAAAGAGAACCAGTCTCTTCCACTACATGCTCCATCTCTGTGAGAAGCTCTTTCTCTTCCCCTCCTTCGGACTCATCTATCATCATGGTAAGTCCTTGAATTGCTGAAACACCGCTTGATATCATCATTCCCATCTCATCTGAGAATGCATACAACTCTTCTGACGTTAATTTCTTTCTAGATTTCTCACTCATAGCCCCACCTTTTAATATTTATACTTTAATTGGTAATAGGTACTGTCTTCTAGATATTTCTTAACTGTACTAGTGCTAGCATATGATCCAAGTGTTGGATCCATCAATGTCCATTTCTCACCGTCGAAAGATATCACATTGTCAATCCAGCCCACGTCATGTATGTAGACAGATATCCATGCGTGATACTCCGTACCAGCGTATCCAATCTCCAGCCTTGTAGGTATGCCCTGACTTCTAAGCATAGCCCCCATCAAAGAGGCGTAGTCAAAGCAGATTCCCGTTCCGGTAGCCAATGTCTCATCCACCGTCGGAATGTAGCCAGACTGCACTGTGGCCGCCTTATCGTAATCGTAGGTTACATTCTTTATGATGTAGTGATACACATTTGTTACCACCTCTAGGTCATCATTAGCCCCTGCTGCAAGCTCCGCTCCCTTTAACACCGCCTGTGAAGATGCATTGAAGTCCACATAGGCATTAGGATACAAGAACATACTATATTCATCTTTCAGGGTTACATTCACTGACTGAGTAAATGCTGCTGCATACTGGTCGTCGTGTAAGTTCTCATAGACACCGATTTTGTAAGTGCCGCTACCTTCTGACAATGGATAAACATCATAATTGCCATCCAACGCCATTAGGTAATTGTATGTATTCCCTGCGGGTGTCTCTATTAGCATTCTAACCTTGGCGGCGCTGCCGGTGTATTTAACCATTATATATCCATCAGTAGCATTGCTTGCGTCAATGGATGCTTGCGCATTTCCAAAAACGTTCACACCGCTGGCAACTGGTTCAAGCACTTGAATTGCATTAGTGCGTTCTCCTTGAGAACCCTTCGCCTGTGCTCCGGTGCTCTCGCCAGATGAATTTGGTTTTATAACGGCTGTCCCTTTAAGGGTACCGCAGGCCACAAGGCTTATACTCAGAACAATCAGTGAAAGCAAATATTTAGCTCTTCTCACTTGCTTCCTCCACTTGCTCCATTTTTATTTTAGTATTCTTATAAGTTCTACCTCGCTGTTAAACGTGTATTCCACGTCGTTTTTCTTGTCGAAAATCATTCCCTGCCAGGTGGCATTGTCACGACCTGTGACCATAAGCACATAGCCGCTCTTATCACCTGAAGGAATAAGCTCATCTGCTCCTAAAACCTTGTTTTCAACATCAATAGGCTGAACCTTAAAGTCAGAAGCAGTCTTCTTGAACTTTCTGTTTTTTGTTTTGATGGCTGGAAAATTCAGCGCATCCATAACTCCGTCAACTATATAGAAAAGCTCTGTAATATCTGTAAAGCGCTGTGGCTCCTTGGAAAAGCAGTTGTACACTCTTCCCTTGAAGCCTTCCTTTGCTTCATCTATACAGATTCCAACACAATTTGGAGTTCTTTTCATTCTGTCTGAAACTGGCATTACTCTTCTCCCCTTACAATATCCTGAAGCTCATCTGTATCATTATCAGTTCCTGCACTTGCAAGATTAACTGGTGCCAAATGATACTTAATGTATCTCTTTCTTGACTCCTTGCTGAGATTTTCGTTAATTCTTGCCTGAACAAGCACACAATCCTCCTGAGTGATATCAAGAAGGAGCACTACGAACTGATTATTGCTGTATCTGGCATACATATCACCACCACGGGCTGATGTTCTGATTGCCTCAGAAAGCTCATCAGAAAGTGTGTTAAGTCTGTCTGAGTCGCTTAATGCAAAGCCCTTGCCATCTGTGATAGTGCAAAGCATAAGCCATGCAGACTGTCCAGAACGGCGAATTACACGCTTAATATATCTATAGCTCTCTACAAAGATTGGATATGTGCAATAGAATGCACCTTCGATATCCTCCTTTGAAGTGTCAAGGTTCTTCTTAACCTCGCTAATAACATCTGTATTATTCTTAATCTGCTCACCAAGCTTATCAAGCTGCTCAGCCATATCAGCTGAAACAGATACACCAAGCTCCTGGAACATAAGAGCTTCTGTGTCTTCGTAAAGCTTTAAAGCTTCCTTAGCCTTGCCAAGCTCAATAAGAGCCTGCATCTCGTATGTCTGCCAATTATCATAAGGATATAATCCATCTGCCTTGTGGCTCACCTTATAAAGCTTGTCGTACTTCTCCTGAAGCACATACATCTCCATAAGCTGCTTTAAACATCTGTCGAAAAGCTTCTTCAACTTAACCTGAACAGATACAACCCATTCAACGCCACTAAGACCTGGAAGGAAATCTCCATTATAAAGTGCTACTGCTTTCTCTAAAAGCTTCTGCTGCTCTGTAATATCTTCCGCTGTAAGAGCCTGCTTTGCAAGATTCTCAAACTCAATCGCATCACACTCAACAGTAACATTAGGGCTAATACGATATGTTCCTCTCTTAACATGTACGTAGTCCTCATCAGGAAGGCCAACCTTAGGAAGAGCTTTTCTAAGTCTGAATACCAGCGCTCTCAAGCTGTTTGACTCATCCGCAATATCCTCGTTGTGGAACAGATTATACATAACCTGCTCGCGAGCTAAGCCGTTTGTGTAATACAAAAGCATCTGGAAAAGCTGGTTTACCTTTGTGGTATTGTTGCGCTCGATTGTGAAAGGCTTTCCCTCGTATGAAACTTCCACATTGCCCAACATTCTCGCCTTGATAATAATTGTTTGATTCACCATTACACGTCCCTTTTCTAATACAGATTATTTCTTTCTTGTTACAATTTTTAGTATAATTTTTTTATTCGTTATTGTAAATAACCTTGTTACAAAAACAGGCACACCGTAAAGTGTGCCCGTAAGTTCTACTCTTTTTCTATTTCTCTTTTACATTGTATTTATTCATTGCAGCGTCTAAATCATCTTCCAAGAATAATTCAACAGCTCCAATAACCTTTTCCATGGAGTTATCAACCTTCTCTCTGTCCTCGGCACTGTATCTGCCAAGAACGTGACTAATCATATCTCCATTCTCGCATTCACCAACACCCACTCTGATACGAGGAAATTCGTTGGTTCCTACAAGTGCGATGATATTCTTAAGTCCGTTGTGGCCTCCTGCACTTCCCTTCTTTCTAACACGGATATTTCCTGTAGAAAGTGATACGTCATCTGAAATCACAATCATCTCTGTAGATGGATCGATTTCATAATAATCAGTAAGTGGAAGCACACATTCTCCACTAAGGTTCATGTACGTCTGAGGCTTTGCAAGAATCACCTTCCTTCCGTTAATGATTCCCTTTCCCACAAGACCCTTATGTTCCTTGTGATTTACCTCGATTCCAAACTTCTTCGAGATGGCGTCAATAGCCTCAAATCCTACATTATGTCTGGTTCCATCATACTTTCTCTCTGGATTACCTAGACCTACAATTAAATACATAAATCTTACTCTGGGAACTCTTCTTTATACTTATTTAGAATCATTGTCTGCATCTGCTCTCTGGTTGTAGACTTGATTGGATGAGCAATGTCCTTGTAGCCGCCCTCAGAACCACGTCTTGATGGCATAGCGATAAACAGTCCCTTATCTCCTTCAATAATCTTGATGTCGTGAATTACAAACTCCTCGTCGATTGTTACTGAAACAACAGCCTTCATCTTTCCTTCTTTTTCGATTTTGCGAATTCTGATGTCTGTAATTTGCATTGTGTTATACCTCCCCAACTGGCATATCGTATCTGTTTTTGTTACCTGTAACTATTCGGATTCCATTTTCCCCAATATATGTGGATCCGCTGAGCAACGTCTCATGGCTTTCTACAATGCAATTTTCCACATGCACGTTGTCTCCTATATATGCTCCGTTTAAAATGACGCAGTTTTTAACAACCGAATTGTTTCCTACAAACGCCTTCTTAAACAGTACAGAATTCTCTACGGTACTGTTAATGATGCATCCTCCCGCAATGAGTGAATTTGAAACCTTTGAACCTGCATTGTATTTTGCAGGTGGAAGGTCGTGGGTTTTAGAATAAATCCATGGCTCCGTGTGGAAGAAATTATCTCTAACATCCTTACGTAAGAAATCCATGTTTGCCTTGAAGTAACTATCTACGTCTGCAATGTTTGACCAGTAGCCTTCCATTCTGTAGCCGTAGATTTTCTTCATGCTCTTGTATCTTATGAGAATGTCTGTAACAAAATTGTATCGGCCCTCTCGATTACACTCCTCCAATAAATCGATAAGAGCTCTCCTTCTTATAATATAGACACCAGCAGAAACCAAATCAGAGGTTGCAACCATCGGCTTTTCCTCAAACTCAGTGATTCTACCGTCTCTATCCATTGAAACCACACCGTATCTATTGATGTCATCGCCCTCTGGAAGCTTGGCGCAAACCACTGTGATATCAGCCTGCTTCTCAATATGATAATCGAGAACCTTGTTGAAGTCCAGCTTATATACACCATCGCCACTTGCAATGATTACGTATGGCTCATGTCTTTTCTTTAAGAAATCAATGTTCTGCCAAATAGCATCAGCTGTGCCTCTGTACCACCAGCTGTTATTAGTTGTGACTGTTGGTGTAAACAGGAATAAACCACCCTGCTTTCTACCAAAATTCCACCATTTTGATGAATTCAAATGCTCATTCAAAGAGCGGGCGTTGTACTGTGACAGTACCGCTACAGTCTGGATATGTGAATTTGTCATATTAGAAAGAACAAAATCAATACATCTGTAGCTTCCGCCTATTGGCATTGCTGCAATGGCTCTCTTGTCCGTGAGCTGCTGCATTCTGCTGCTATTTCCACCTGCTAGTATAATTCCTAATGCTTTCATAATCGATCACCTGCCTTGATAATGTAGCCGCCACTAGCTAACTGTCCGTCAGGATAATCTCCATCGCTAGTCTCGCCCTTGATAGCTGTATTTTTACCAATAGTTACATTTGCTGGAATTGTTGAATTCTCGCCAATTACCGCCAATCCAAATGAATATACGCTGGCATTCAGCTTGCTTTCCAATTCCTCGCCCTGGCCAATCTTGGTATTCTCACCAACGACTGTGTTCTCAGCGATAATCGATCTATCTATTACACAGTTTCTGCCTATGCAGACCCCTTCCATAATGATTGAGTCTCTGACAACTGTGCCTTCCTCAATAACTACGCCTGCGCCTAGTACTGAGTTGTAAACTTCTCCATAAATCTGTGCACCCGCACCCACAATCGCCTTTTCCACAACTGCTGTACTAGCCACAAATTGAGGCTCGATAATATTCTGATTTGTGTATATCTTCCAGAACTCCTCGTAAAGATTGAATTCTGGTATTAAATCTATAAGCTCCATATTGGCTTCCCAATATGAACCAAGTGTTCCAACGTCCTTCCAATAGCTGTTAAATTCATAAGCATACATTGGAGAACCCTTCGCGTGAAGGTATGGAAGCACGTGCTTACCAAAATCACAATTGCTCTGATCTTTTAATGCTAAAAGCGACTCCTTTAACGCTTTCCAACTAAAAATGTAAATACCCATTGAAGCTAAATTACTTCTAGGCTGAGGTGGCTTCTCCTCAAACTCGCTGATTCGCTTTTCATCATCAGCAATAACTACGCCAAATCGCGATGCTTCTTCCCATGGTACTGGTATTACAGCGATGGTAACATCAGCGCCCTTTGCCTTATGAAAATCTAACATGGCCTCATAATCCATCTTGTAGATGTGGTCTCCTGAAAGGATAAGCACATACTCAGGATTATAATTCTCCATATACTTAAGGTTCTGGAAAATTGCGTTAGCCGTACCAGAATACCACTCACTTGTGTCACTCTTCTCGTATGGAGGAAGAACAGTGACGCCACCATTGTTTCTATCCAAATCCCACGGAATACCTATTCCAATGTGAGAATTCAAAACAAGTGGCTGATACTGAGTTAGTACGCCAACGGTATCAATCCCGGAATTGATACAATTTGAAAGAGGAAAATCGATAATTCGATATTTACCTCCGAAAGAAACAGCTGGTTTTGCCACGTCAGACGTCAACACGCCCAGACGGCTCCCTTGCCCACCAGCCAAAAGCATTGCGATCATTTCTTTTCTAATCATCCTTTTTCATCTGCCTTTCTCATGGTGTCCGTCAAGGATGTGCCTAAAAATAACCCCGAGCACTCCCCTTTAAAAAGTTGTAAATTTTAACGAAATTCACAATCTTATGCATTTAGTATAACAAAGTGCTAATTTTCACGCAATATTATTCTAATTTTTTACGATATCATCGTTAATTATTTGACAATTCACTGTCATTATCACGAAAATAAACCATATTTTCACCAAACTTGCCCCTTGAAAGTAAAACCGATTGGGGGTATTGTAAGGATTGATTATTCTTTAATAAGAAAAGGACGAAAATTATCATGTATAAAATAGACTTCAATCACGCCTGCCACGTTCACTTCATTGGCATAGGCGGTATCAGCATGAGTGGCCTCGCCGAAATTCTCTTAGGCGCCGGCTTCACTATTTCCGGTTCAGACAGAAATTCATCTGATTTAACAAAACATTTGGAGGCACTTGGCGCCAAGGTTAACTACCCTCAGGCCGCTGCAAACATCACAGATGATATTGATTTGATTGTTTACACAGCCGCTATTTCAGAGGACAACCCAGAGCTTATGGCTGCAAAGGCTTCTGGCAAGCCAATGCTCACTCGTGCAGAGCTCCTTGGTGAAATCATGGAAAACTATGCTAATTCCATCACAGTTGCTGGTACTCACGGAAAGACTACCACCACTTCAATGGTTAGCCAGATTCTCCTTGAAACTGCTAATGAGCCTACCATCACTGTTGGTGCCATTCTTGATGCCATCCACAGTAATGTGCATGTTGGAACAAGCGATATCTTCGTGGCTGAAGCTTGCGAATACACAAACAGCTTCCACAGCTTCTTCCCTAAGTACAACATCATTCTTAATGTAGAAGCAGACCACTTAGATTTTTTTAAGAACCTTGATAACGTTCGCGCATCCTTTAGAAAGTTCGCTGAGAACACATCTGACGACGGCGCACTTATCATCAATAACGAAATTGATAATGTAAGCTACTTCACTGACGGCCTCAAGTGCAAGGTTATCACTTATGCACTCCACGGTGATGCAGATATAGTTCCTACAGAGATTTCTTATAATGAGAAAGGCTTCGCTAGCTTCACTCCTGTATATAAGAGTGAGACACTTGGTAGAATCAGCCTTAATGTTCCTGGTGATCACAACATTAGCAACGCTCTTTCTGCTATCGCTCTTTGCATGGAAATGGGTGTTGATTATGAATGCATCAAGACGGGACTTACTAAGTTTGGAGGCGCACACCGTCGTTTCGAGCTTAAGGGCACTTACAAGGGTGCTACTATTATCGACGATTATGCACACCACCCAACAGAGATTAGGGCCAGCCTTGCCGCTGCAGCAAACTATCCTCACAACCGTGTT
This sequence comes from Pseudobutyrivibrio sp., assembly GCA_017557715.1. Taxonomy (GTDB): domain Bacteria; phylum Bacillota; class Clostridia; order Lachnospirales; family Lachnospiraceae; genus Pseudobutyrivibrio. The sequence goes on along the minus strand of JAFYYE010000453.1, from coordinate 2,547 downwards.
ATCGTTTGCTTCCAGTCTCACACTTACACACGTACACTCAGCTTATTAGACGACTTTGCAGAGGCTTTAAGCGCCGCAGACATTGTCATTCTTCCAGACATTTATGCAGCCCGCGAGCCAGACATCTATGGAGTCAGCTCAAAGGACATTGCAGACAGACTAGAAAAGCTTGGAACCGAAGCTCATTATTTAGGCACATTTGAAGCCTGTGAAAAATTTTTAGAAAAAAATGTTTTGAACAATGACTTGTTGATAACTATGGGCGCCGGAGACGTGTATTTAGTAGGCGAAAATCTACTTAACAATTAGTTATCCACATTATCCACATTTTTTAGGCCATGTTTACCAACTAAAAAATGTGGATTTTTTTATGCCTTTTTTGGTGCTCTGAGGATACTTTTCCACATTATCCACAAACCTCGCAAACCCTTTATTTACAAGGCTTGCGGGGCTTCGCCCCCTTTTCATTTCCATTTTACTTTGCTATAATTTGCCACATAGTTAAGAGGGAGATGAATAATTTATGGCTGACATCATGTTGCACACAACTACGAACACAGGTTTCACTTGTGTTCCTAATTCTTTCATAGACGATTTCATGAAAGACGCCAATGGAGAATATGTTAAGGTTTACCTTTATCTGTTGCGTTGTCTTAATAGAGATGGGTTCGAATTTTCCATCTCGCAGTTGGCGGACTGTTTAGACCACACAGAAAAAGACGTAATGCGTGCCTTTACTTATTGGGAGAAAGTGGGTTTGCTTCGCCTTGAGTATTCTTCAGATAATGAGCTTTCTGGAATCTATTTAGTCGATGTAAATGGAAACGGATATGACAAGACCGAGAGTCCTGTCATATCCAACATTACATCCATGCGCAAACCAAATAACATCGCTTCTGTATGCCCACCGGAAAAGACAAAGCCAAGCTATAGTCCAGACCAGCTCAAGGCTTTCAGTGAGGACTCACAGGTTAGTGATTTGATTTTTGCTACTCAAACCTACCTTGGTCACCCACTTTCTGTGACTGATATCAACACTCTTCTATTCTGGTACGATAGCCTCCACTTCTCAGTGGATCTTATCCAGTACCTTATAGAGACTTGTATCGGCGGTGGTCACAGCAGCTTCCACTACATGGATACTGTCGCTCGCAATTGGGCAGAAGACGGCATTTCCACTGTAGATGAGGCTATCAGCACATCAAGCACACGTAACAACATTGTGTACTCGATTATGAAAGCCTTCGGTATTTCAGGACGTGTTTTAGTTGAGTCCGAGCTCAACTACGTTAACAAATGGTCAGGTTCTTATGGCATGGCTCTCGATATTATCTGTGAAGCCTGCAAGCGTACAATCATGCAGACTAACAAGCCATCCTTCCCATATGCCGATTCCATAATCAACAGCTGGCACAAGGCCGGCGTGCGTACAATGGACGACATCGAAAGACTTGATCATGAATACAACTTAGCCTCTGTTGCAAAAATTTCTTCCGCTACTCGCGCCAGAAATTCTGCTACTAACACAAACACTGCAGCTCGCACAAAGGCTAACACCAAGTTCCACAATTTCTCACAACGAGACTACAACTTCGACGAATTAGAAAAAAGAATCCTTGGAAATTAGGGAGGGATGTTTCTATGTTAACAAACGAACAATACGATGCGCTTATGCGCCAGTACAATCACAAACAGGCCCGTAACAATCAAATCGTAGCGTACCGCACTGATGAGGTGTACGCAGCTATCCCAGCTCTTTCACAGCTCGATGAAGAGGTTTCTAAAGTTTCAGTTTCTTCTATTACAGCCATCTTTAATGGCAGTGATTTAAATACTGCGGCAGCTGAGTCCAGACGCAAGCTTTCTGCACTCAAGGACCGCCGCGCCAATCTTATGGAATCAGCAGGCTTCCCTGCTGATTATCTTGAGCCACCATATGATTGCCCAGATTGCAAAGACACTGGTTATATCAATGGTAAGCGTTGTCATTGCTTCAAGCAGGCTGCTATCAATCTGGTTTACAAGCAGTCTAATATCAGCAACATCCTTTCAAAGGAAAATTTTGATGCCTTTGATTTAAATGTATACGACGAAAATTACTATGAGGGTAATTCTGACGTAAGCGCAAGGGCTACTGCACAAATAGCCCTAGAAAGAGCGCAAAACTTTGTGCAGAATTTTAAGACAAAAGGTGGTAATTTAATGTTGCTTGGACAGACTGGTTGCGGTAAAACCTTTCTTTCCAATTGCATAGCCAAGGCACTATTAGACGAAGGCATATCTGTTATTTACTTCACAGCGTCAGAGCTATTCAAGGTATTTGAAGATCAGACTTTCAAAAAGAACGTCAATGTAGAGGATTTACACGATCAGATTTTTGATTGCGACCTACTCATTATTGACGATCTTGGCACTGAATTCCCTAACAATTTCACTATCACTAAGTTATTCCAGTGCTTAAACGAAAGACTCCTCAGAAACAAATCAACCGTTATTTCCACAAATCTCTCTCTTGAAGAAATGAGGGACACTTACAGCGAACGTATT
>JAFYYE010000452.1 GCA_017557715.1 Pseudobutyrivibrio sp. | reverse complement strand
TATTGAATATGTTAAGATTCATACCTGCAACAAGTGCATCACGCATTGTGTTCTGCTGATATAAGAAGCCTGGGTTTGTGCCTGGCTCTACATCTGTCCAGATACCCCACTCATCAATCATCATGCCAATCTTCTTATCTGGGTCGTACTGATCCATGATTGCGCCATGCTTATTGATAAGTTCTTCCATAAAGTAGCTTCTCTTGAGAGTCTGGTAGAATACCTCCTCTGTGAAATCTGTAGCACTTCCCTTGAAATTCCAGTCATCCTCTGTCTCTGGGAGGGTATAATAATGAAGAGAAAGACCGTCCATATGTCCGTGTAAGTGCTCTGGAGTATGGTCGAAGCAGGTTGCAAGAACTTCCTTTGTCCAATGATAATCATCTACGTTTGCACCGCAGCAAATCTTTGCGATTGGCTGATTGCCATTGTAGTTTCTTACATAAGTCTGATATCTTCTATATTCATCGGCATAGAACTGTGGGCGCATATTTCCGCCGCATCCCCAGTTTTCATTTCCTACACCAAGATAATCAACTACCCAAGGCTCCTCGTGACCATTTGCCTTACGAAGATCTGCCATTGGCGATACTCCGTTGAATGTCATGTACTCCACCCACTCGCTCATTTCACGAACAGTGCCTGAACCAACATTGGCATTTACGTATGTTTTACATCCAAGCTGACGGCAGAGCTCGAAGAACTCGTGTGTACCGAAGCTATTGTCCTCTACTACGCCACCCCAGTGTGTGTTAATCATCTTCTTGCGATTTTCCTTTGGACCGATTCCATCCATCCAGTGATACTCATCTGCAAAGCATCCACCTGGCCAGCGAAGTACAGGAACCTTCATTTCCTTAAGAGCCTCTACAACATCCTTGCGCATTCCGTTTACGTTTGGGATGTCGCTGTTTTCGCCTACATATAGTCCCTCATAAATACATCTTCCAAGGTGCTCTGAGAAATGACCATAGATTTCTGGAGCGATTGTGGATTTTTTATTCTCGTTGTTAATTACTAATTTTGCCATTATGTAAAAATCTCCCTTTCTTTTATAGGTTAATATCACAATCATTGATTGTGATATTAACCTTTTACAGCACCAGCAGTCATTCCGTCAATAATGTATCTATTAAAGATTAAGAATATTACCAATATAGGTAAAATTCCGAACATTGAACCGGCAATAAGAACATCATAGTTGTTTCCATATGGTGTAAGTAGTGTGTTAAGTCCAATAGGAAGTGTAAACTTCTCCGCTCCCTTTAATACAAGCAGAGGCCAAAGGATTGCATTCCAGCTACCCATAGCACAAAGAATACCCATAGATGCAAACGCTGGCTTAGCAAGTGGAAGGATTATTTTTACTGAGATACTGTACTCGTTGCATCCATCAATTCGGGCTGCATCAAGCAAATCCTTTGGCAGTCCTGAAAGGTACTGCTTGAAGAAGAATATTGTGGAAGCTCCACAAAGCCCTATTATGATTACACCTGTGTATGTATCGATTAACTTGAATGCAATCATTTCCTTATATAGTGGCAGCATAAGGATTTCAAAAGGAACCATCATTGTTGCGAGTACGATTGTAAAGAGAATATTCTTAAATTTAAAATCGTACATAGTAAGTCCATAAGCAACAAAGTAACAAATCAACAGCGTAAGTGCTACAGAAACAAGTGTGATAAGAAGCGAATTCTTGTACCACATAAAGTATTTCTGGCTATCTGCATTGCCGCTGAACAAATATTTATAGTTATCAAGATTCATCGTAGATAGATTTAAATCAATAGAAAGACCTCTACGAATAAGCTGTGTACCTGGTCTAAATGATGCCAAAAGTCCTGCGAATACCGGAAATACGATAATTAAAGAAAGGATTAAAAAGAATCCTGTCCCTAGTACTGTACCGACTCTTCTATGAGGAGTGGCCGCTAATGTTTTCTGCTTTGCCATATTAATCCTCCTCCTTCTTGAAAGTTCCATTTAATATAAGCTGTGCAAAGTTAATGATAAGTGCAACCACAAGAAGTACTACACCTACTGCACATGCATAACCCATATCATTTTTCTCAATACCACGCTTGTACAGGTAACCTACAATAGTAAGACCTATATTGTTTGGTGAAGAATTTCCTGCCCATAACATATATGACTCTAAGAACATTGCAAGTCCTGCATATACTGAAATAGTAAGTACATATACTGTGGTTGGCTTTAAAAGTGGCAATGTTACATATCTAAACTTCTGCATTGAAGATGCTCCATCAATGTCTGCTGCTTCATATAAAGATGAATCTATCGACTTCAAGCCTGATAAGAAATAAAGCATATTAACGCCAGTCCATCTCCAGCAGGCAACTACCAAAAGAGCTACCATACCTGACCAGCCCATCTTCAACCATTTATATGTACCAAGTCCAAGAAATGATGAAATAATATTCATCTGACCTGTTGTATACTCTGTGAACATCAGTCTGAAAAGTGTACCTGAAATAACAACTGATGTAAGGGCTGGCATATAAAGCACAGCCTTCCACACTCCCTTTGCCTTTACCAGATTACTATCCATTAGAACAGCAAAAAGCATTGGGAATGGAATAAGTAATACAAGTGTAAAGAACATATATTTCACACTGTTCATAACAGCAATTCTAAACACATTATCTTTTAACAGTTTTGTATAATTTGCTATTCCTATCCATTCTGATTTAATGGCACCTATATCCTGAAAGCTCATAGTGAAAGCTGTAATAAGAGGATATACCCAAAAAAGGAAAAAACTGATAATAAAAGGAAGCACAAAAACGTATGGCGCAACCTTTTGCGAATAGAATAATTTCTTAAACTTCATAAAGCTTTTTGTTCCCTCTATATTTTTAAAAGAGGATGCCTGCCTTTCGGCAGGCACCCTTGACATATTTACGTCCATATTAAATCTCCTCTTTGGCTAGCCAATATGTACTATCTAGCTAGCGGGAAGACGCACCATCCAGGATTGCCTTCGGCAATGAGGTGCGTCGTGGGAAACGATTTTCTACGCTCTGCTAGAAAATCATTTCCTTATTGCTCCATATCTACAGCATCCTGTGCTTCCTGAAGTGCATCATCTACAGAGTAGTCTGGATCCTCGAGAACCTGATTAAGTGTTGTGGTGCAGAAATACTCATTGATTGTTGGGCTGATAGCAACAACTGAAATCTTACCAATGTTATCCATTCCAATCTCATTTAATACATCATATGGATAGTTGATAAAGAACTTGTTGTACTGGTTGTTATCATCATGTGCAAATGCATCATCATCCCAAAGGGCTGTGTTACATACATCAAACCCAAGTGTATCCCAGATGTGCTGCTCGCCTTCATCTGACATCTTTGCCCAGCATGTAAACTCAGCTGCAAGGTCGATAGCCTGTGACTGCTGTGTTACAACTGTACCTGTACCACCGATACCTACAGAGCACTTCTGACCTGCCTTGAATACAGGACACTTAGCGATGTACCAGTTGCCAGCTTCCTCAGGCATATAGTTTGTGAAACGAGACATATACCACATTGCCTTAGGGAATGAAACGATGTTTCTGTCCATGATATTCTGGAAACCTGCTTCAAGGTCAACGTGTCCATCTGGAGAAACCTCTGCAAGACCGCTCTTTAACCATCCCTGCTGCATCTCAAGCATTGTCTTTACAGAATCGAGCTTTACATTTGCTGGATTATCGAATCCACCTGTCCAGTCATCACCGTTTTCTGCCATTGCAATCCAAAGCCAATCAACACCGCCTGTATCAACAGAAGTCCAATACTTGCCTTCCTCGTTAACTGTTCCTAAGTATTCCTCACCAAGCTTTGCATAATCATCCCAAGTCTTAACTGCGTCAATCTTTGCAATAACCTCTTCCTGGCTAAGCCCCATAGCATCGCTCATAGCTGCTACGTTGTAATACATAACTGTTGCACCAACGTGATAAGGAGCACCATAATAATTACCATCCTCACCCTGGTATGTCTGCATTCTTGCAGGAACCATTGTGGAAAGATAATCCTTAGCGTAATCATTAAGTGGTACTAACCACTGATCAAGACCTTCAACTACGTTAGGGAACTGACCAACCTCTACGTCACAGATATCTGGAGCACCTGTACCAGCTTCAAGAGCTGTAAGAAGCTTTGTGTGCATATCTCCATATGGATATGTTGTACATGTAATTTCGATTGTGTTATCTGGATGCTGCTTGTTCCACTCCTCAGCCATAACACCATAGTGCTGTCCGTGAAGCTCAACGAATGTCCACATCTCAAGGTGTGTACCATTTGGATCACCAAATGTGTTTGTAACTACTTCTGGCTCAGCAGACTCTTCTGCTGTTTCCTCAGCAGCTTCATCAACAGCGTCTGGATCTACCCCACCTTCTGATGCTGCTCCACCGCAACCAACTAATAAGCCAGCTGCCATTGATGTGCAAAGTAATGCACTAAGCAATTTCTTCTTCATTCTTCTCCTCCTTGTAAAAAAAAGAAATTATTAAACCCCTGATTTTTCTACACACCATTTGGAAGGCTGAGGCTTGTTAGCCCTCAAATGGAAACTGTAAAAATCGATTAGTGATTATGTAATCATAATAAGTCTGAGAATATACCGCGTCAATATTTATTTTAGAAAAAACTAAACTATTTTGGATATTCTTTTATAGTACACAAATCAATCACAGATTATTTGTTAAATTTCACTAAAATGATATAGAATATCAGAATTATACTGTTTAAACTGCAGTCGAATTCTAATAATAGCTAAAATAATCAAATACTTACCACCTGCTATATTGACATGCAAAACTGGGATATTTTATAATTTAATGAATTAATTTATTACGGACAAAAGGAGAAGTACGATGATTCATATTACTTCACTAGACGAAGGACTAGAATTGTTTAAAGCCTTAGGCTCAGACGTGCGTATCCAGATACTAAACATTTTGCTAGAAAACGATCACATGAGTATGAACCAGCTTGCCACTCAGCTTAATTTAAGCAACGGTGCTTTGACTGGTCATATCAAAAAGCTTGAGGAATGCGGTCTTATATCCACATCTAACGAATCTGCAGCCCATGGAAATTCAAAAATTTGCTCTGTTATACAGGACAAAATTGTAATAGAGGTTGAAAAGCCAGTCGATTTGGCAAATGTATTTACTACTGACATAAAGGTCGGTCAGTTTTCAAAGTACGACATCTGCCCTACTTGTGGACTTGCTAACAGCAGTTCTGTTATTGGCGAGATTGACGATGCCAGATATTTCAGTCACCCTGATCGGTTCAACGCAGATATCGTGTGGTTTACAAAGGGATTTGTTGAATACTCTTTTCCAAATCTTGTTCCTACTAACAACAAAATCACCCAGATATCTATCTCATTTGAGATTTCCTCTGAGGCACCAGGCGTTGATAATAACTGGCCATCAGATATCAGTTTTTCTATCAATGGTAAAAAGCTTGGTATGTGGACCAGCCCTGGAGATTTCGGCGGCGATATTCTTGGAATGTTTACACCTGACTGGTGGCCACAAAATTGGAATCAATACGGCCTCTTAAAGCTTCTTGTTATTAACAAGCATGGCACATTCATTGATGGCCTTAAGATTTCGGATGTCACCATTGAGTCCTTAAAACTCAAACAGGGTGCACCAATAGATTTTAGAATTGCAGTTGAAGATGACGCCGAACATGTTGGCGGTGTCACATTATTTGGAAAAACCTTCGGAAACTACGGGCAGGATATTAGAGTATCCATGAATTATAAGCCTATACAATAAAAATGAAGTCAAACTGCTACAGTCACAGATCTAATGATTTCTACTCTCAGCCTTAGAAAGCTGAGTTTTAGAAATATTAGAGCTTGTGACCTACAGTTTGACTTTTTTAATATTTTACACAAATTTAAATTCAGGTTTTCCGTCTACAAACGCAAAACGCATTAGCATCGCGTGTCGGTTTGGATTGTAAAGTGGATCTCCCACTATCTCTGTTTCTGTGCGGGCATGATATACCAATATATCATTTCCATCCTCATCAACAGTAAATGAATTGTGCCCTGGTCCATAGACGATATGAGCCGCATCTGATGCCAAAACCGGATAACGCTCCTTCTTCCATGAACGAGGATCAAGCAAATCACTATCCTCGTCTGTTGTCAGCATTCCCATACAATAATTGATGCCTGTATCACTGGCAGAATAGGTCATAAAAATCTTGCCATCTCGCTTTATAACAGCAGGACCTTCATTAACCCAAAATCCTCTTCGTTCCCAATCGTAATCGGGAGTAGTAAGGAGCACCTGCTCAGTCTCTAACGTATACCCGTTTTTCATACGGGCAATGTACAAATTAGATATCTGCTTGCCAACACTGACTTTCTCAGCCCAAATATAATACCACTGCCCTTTGCTTTCAAAGACTGTAGCATCAAGTGAAAAGGCATTGAAGGAAAACTCGTCTGTAGCAGCAGCTGTCATCTTTCCTTTTTCAATCCATGGGTCTGACATTGGGTCATCCCCCTGACACTCCAATACGTATGGACGAAGTGCCCAAATATCATCCACATCGCTTCCTGCATAATATATATACCATTTACCAAAAAGATAGTGAATTTCAGGTGCCCAAATATGCTTAGACATAGGGCCTCTGTCGTGCTTATGCCATACCTCAAGCTCGGGTGCGCTTTGCAGACCTTCAAGACTTTCACTGCAACGCAATACAATCTTATCGTATTCTGGCACAGATGCAGTAAAATAATATTTTCCATCTGTGTGTCTGTAAACATATGGATCTGCTCTTTGCAAAATCCATGGCTTATTATACTCAAAATTCTTATCCATATTAATATTTGACTCCCGAAATAGTCTCATTTTCACCTACAGCAGAAAAGGTCATACACTCTGTACCAGCTTCATCCTTCATCTGGCAGAATACTCCACTGTAAGCCTTGTCGCCTAATGTAATATTCATGTAATAGCTTCCCTTTTTCATCTCCCAGGTTCCAGAGATTTCCTTTCCCTCGCAGCTACCATTATTGTTTAAATAAACAATGATCGGATTTGCGATATCACTGGAAATATCAGTTCCCTGATTAATCAGGAAGTAGCGCCCTACCACATTCTTTTTATCATATCCCTCTTCAGCTACAGTCTCCCCCTGTGTCTGATATGGGAGGAAGCAAGGCCACCCCTCTTCATTCATAATCATCTGATGTACTCTCGGAGAATGTCCTTCACCGCCATCATTGAAACGAGTATGATATACCACATATTCTCGTCCATCCATATCAATGAATGCAGAGTTGTGACCTGTTGCCATATATGCCTTATCTAAGCTTGGTAGCTTGTAGTTGCCCGAAAGCTTTAGACCAAAATTCTGATGCAAGGCACTCTTGTCTGGAAAAACTCCATTCATGTCCACATAGTCTCCATCCACGGTCTTAGAACGGAAAACTCTTATTTGATATCCACCATTAGAGGTAAGTCCACCATAGCTTACAAACAGATAGTAGTAATCTGTGTTTGCATCATACATGATATATGGTCCCTCGATGGAGATATGTCCACCACCTAAAAGCTTCTTGCCAAAATAAGCATCCACTCTTTTTTCTTCATCAGCTTCTGGATGAATCACCTTGCCTGTGGCAGGATCAAGCTCCAGCAGATAAATGCCACCAGACCATGAGCCATAGGTCATCCACATCCTGTCATCCTTATCATAAAAAACAGTAGGGTCGATTGCATTTGGATAATCCTCGTAATTATAGGCTCCACCCTTTATATAATTCTTCTTTGCATATGTTTCATCTACATAGTCAAGAACATCCGTATTTGCGATATTCTTGTTTGTAAAGCCTGAATAAATCAAAGCTCCCTGCCATTCAAATGGCCCCTCGGGAGAATCACTTATTCCAAAGCATAGATTTGATGCATTGAAGGTACTGGTGGTGCAATAATACATCACGTATTTTCCCATTATCTCGTTATAGATAACATCTGGTGCCCACACGTGAGTTTTCCCATCATCAGTTTTGATAATGCTATCCTTGTTTCCTGAATATGCAAATGCCTTATCAGCCACCTCATATATCTGACCATATACAGGATTTGTTTTGTTGTAGCCGTCAGCCACCTTCTGCCAATTAAGCAAATCATCACTCTTGGCACAGGTCATGTGCGAACCGTAAATATAATATGTTCCGTCTACTTCTAATATGGATGGATCATGGACAGAAACGCCCGAAGAAACATCGCCAGTGGCAATGCCGTCATAACTGACTGTAAAGTTTTTCACTTCTGATTCTGAGCCTGAGCACGCCACAAGACCACCTACCATAGTAATAGCCAGAACACATGAAAGAATTCTTTTCATGGTTCCTCCTCCATAATTGTCTTATCGCTAAGCATCAAGCCCCTATTTATTATGCTTAGTAGATGAGGTATATCCTCAATCGATGATTTCAATATATCAAATTAATTTTACATTTTCAATAAATATTTTAATTTTCTCTAAAATATTTGTGGTGTTGTTTGTTCTCCTACCACTTCTTGTTAGGACATCTAGATATTTTAGCTGCGGCTCTAAGCTCCACATAGCATCCACAGGACATACATGTACCTTCATTTAGCTTCTCGCAGCTGGTACAGATTCCAAGACGTCTTTCATATTCTGCATCATCCACAGTGTCCTCCGCCTTTAAAGCTGACTTATATTTTTCTATCATCCCCATATCGGCATCAATCATATCCCTCAGCAAACAGCGGGTGCATACTCTTTTTTCAGTCATTTGAAACACCTCTCCATAACATTATTCCCCCACATAATACGATTCTTATACCATCCTAGTCAAATTATTTAAACACAAGAAGGGGCTGTTAAAAAACTCCCCTAAAAAGTATAGGGGCTGTTAAACAGCCCCCAAAAAAAGAATTCAATTTACATATAATCTTTAGTAGTATTTCTTCTTCGAATAATCAGCACAACTATGATTGCACCCATGATAAGGATGCCGAGGATTGTGAAGATTAGTGTACCCATACCACCAGTGCTTGGTAATGTGAGACCTCGGTAGTTGAGAACTGTAAGAGCAATCATTCCGCTCTCATTGAGTTCCATTGTGCCATCTGCTGCCTTCTCATAGAAGCTTCTGAGACTACCATGATGATACTGAGCTGCCTCTTCATCCTCCATGCGGTAGATTGCAAACATCATATCCTCTGCCAACTCGTTGTATCCGCTTGGTGCTTGAATCTCGGCCATGATATATGTGCCGTCACTTAAGCCTGTTAAAAGGATACCTTCTGCAGTAGCTACTGATGTGAATTCACCATTTGTAGCAAGTGCATTTGTATTTGTGTTAAACACATCATCGTAGACTACAAACAGTCTGCAAATCTCATCACCAGCCACATAATCCACTCCGGACTCTGTGGTGCCTGCCTGGTCAAAGCTTTCATTGATTAGATATACTCCACTGTTTAATCCAGTATCATCGAAAGCTTCTTTTGCCTCAGCATATGTAAGTGCATCCTCTGGTGCTACTGTGGCATCTGAACCAATTCTCTTAATCCATTCAAAATCTTCATCACCGTCATGTTTAATATAAACATCCTGCTCCTTAAACAGCCTAAACTGTGCACCTGCAAGGAATGTATTTTCATCGCTACCATCCTGCTTAACTACCTTGAGACCGTAGGTATATCCATATACTACATCTGTTGTGGAATCTACATCTCCTGTACTCTTCTCGAAGCGTACAGCTGCAGTATTTATATTTTCATCGCTATTAAGCTTAATCTTCTCAGTTACAATTGCTGTGTAATTCAAAGAAACAATTACATCACTGGAGTCAAGCCCCATGGTGCCAAGCTGATTCTTGATATAAGATTTCAGCGCGTGGGTATTGAATGCAGCTACAATCGTTGTTGTTCCATCAGTATTTTCTGTAGATGTAATATTGTAAAGATTTCCGCTTCTTTCTACAGCATAGAGTCCTGCTATATGGCTTCCATTTCCATCATAGCTGTAAGTTGCAATCTCCTCACTCGTAGGATTATCACTAATATGAGTACTTCCTGAAACATTGTAATTTGCAAACTCATAATATGGATAAACATTGCTTGGTACAAATGGAATGTCCGCTAAATTTGCCTTTTCAATTGAGTATGTAAGGAATGGTGTGCCGCTTAGTGCATAGGCATCACTCATATCATCCACAAGTTCCAATGTGTAATCAGTAGTACCTTCACCGATTGTGGCTCTATCTGAGTACATTGAAGGAAGGGATACATCAATCTTAAATACTACTTCGTCACCAATGTTCACCGCATCAGAAATATCATGGCCATTGATAAACTTGTTTACTTCTGCTACAACTTCCTTCAGGTAAGCTGTAAATTCACTCTGAACATACCAGTCAGTATGAGGGCCATTTTGATAAGGAATGATATCCACTACAACAGGAGTATAACTTGCGCCACCACTATTTGTGGCCAAAACAAGATATCTACCAAAGTTCAAATTTTCAAAACTAAAATAATATGTATTTGTATTTTCATCCAAAACGCCGTTGCTACCATCTGTATCTGCAACTAATGTGGCATCCTTTACCTCCTCAGTCATCATATCTGCATAAAACTGATTCTGAAGGGAGCCAGTCATATCATCGATAGATTTAGGAGTTCTATAGGCTGAATTTCCAGCATAGCTAGAGCTTGCCAGCCAATCTGTAACAGCGTCTGTATCCCAGGTAATGTCATCATAATCTCTATTATTTTCGTTGTAGTACATGTCACCAATCTTATAGAGCTTAATCTGGTCATACTGAGAATTTAAAACTACTCTAAGATTAGATGTGGCAGAATCACCCCTAACCTTAGTAGTAACCTGCTGTTTTTCTTCATCAAATCTGTTGTTTAATGATTCCTGCGCAAAATTTGCATCT